>SABV01000619.1 GCA_009928855.1 Erysipelotrichia bacterium
GTCTTGATCAGTTCACCCTTAACAGTATCAAAAATATACAAGAAAGTGCCTGCATTACCGACCCCCTCAATATATAAAAGATCGTTATACATATAAGGCTTGTCTGGCAACATAAACCCGGCTAAATCACCAATTTGGCCCATATCAGTAAAAACACCTGTTGTAAGAGAAATTTTGCCGCAACGCTCTGCTTGTTCATCAAACCAAGACACAATCAAGTCTGATTTTGTGTTGATACCTGCAATAAAAGAATTTGAAGGCAAAGTTGATTGAATGGGAACAGAGAGGTTTTCCTGACCTGTAGCTAAATCAATAAAAACCAAGCTATAACCCTGCTCTTCGTTAAAACTGATTGAAAGTATTTGATCCCCGTAACGAATGGTATTATGCGTTAAAAAGTCATCGGTAGAAGCGGAAAACGCCACCTGTTGAGTGCCTATGTCTTTTATATTCCCGATAGCCGGCGAAAATTTACCCAAGTAAACAAGACCCAGCTGCGCAGAATCAGCAAATAGATCAAACTGGCCTTCAGGAACGCCTGAAATAGTAAAAGAGCCATCTGCTGCAGAAAAGGAAGAATAAGAAGTGCCGGCAAAGAAAATTCTGGTGCCGATAGATGAAAACCCAACGGGAAACCCTAGCTTGCCCTTAATATCGCCGGTCGGAAAGATTGAAATTGCAAGATCTGCCAGTAAAGACTGATTTGCGCTAACAACGACATCTTTCGCGCCCTGCAAGAACCTGCCTGACTGAGCTATGAGCCGATAATTTCCTGGTATAACATTTGAAAATGTAAACATACCCTTTTCGTCGGTAATTGTTTCATAACTCGGAGTATCAGCAGTTTCCTGTAAAATAGAAGCTTTTAAAGACAATGAAGCTGTGCTTGCTTTTAACAGAAAAACGGGAATTGAAGCAACAACAGAACCTTGTAATTGACCAGAAACAACTGCCCCAGTCTGTGTTGCAACTGGCTGAAAATCACTGCCGCTGCTCCCACAACCAGATATAAAACTACAAAATACTAAAAGAAAAAGAAGAGTAATAACGCTTTGAATCCTCATTTTGGCTCCTGAACACGATTTTTATGCTGGCCAGGTCTGGCCAGAGTTTGTTTTCATAGATTAAAACAAACTGCTGGATATAACAACCTCTTGTGTTTTTTTTGCCTGCTGGGAGCCCCCGGAGTGGAGCGCAGCGAAACGGTGGGGGCAGCGGGCAGGGAGCGCCGGGGAGTGCCCGTGCACCTGGATCGAGGAAGAAACAAAGCCTGCGTTCAATGTCCACGGGTCACGGCGTGACCCGTGAGCCTTGCCGCGACCTGCGGAAAGCCCGAAGGGCTTTCCGGGAGGCGGTCAGGTGCGAGGCGGCGAAGCTGCCGAAGCCCTGACCGACTCGACAGGACGCGTGAGCAGGCTTTGCGAATTGTGTAGGGCGTGCGCCGCGTAAGCGGCGCCGGGGTTGAATTTTCGC
>SABV01000620.1 GCA_009928855.1 Erysipelotrichia bacterium
GGAGCTTGCATAAACTTGGCCTCGGCACTGGCAAGAAGACATTCGTCGCAGTGCAATTCTGCCTTGAGAATATAAAGCGGCCGATAAGACTTTTCCAGCCAGGCCTTTAACTGAAGCTGCGCTCGACAAGGCACAGGCTTGACAAATTTAACTTTAATCTCACCCGTAAGCGCCTCAATCGAAAGATTGAACAGACAATGAGTCATCGCAGAGTCAAGCAGAGCACAGGTCACGCCGCCATGAACAATACCCTGATAGCCCTGCAACAGATCATGCGCCCGAAAATCTGCATGAACCGCCATATTTTCGTCAGAAACAAACTGCAGATGCATCGACATCGGGTTGCAATTACCACAAAGAAGGCAGCCAGCATGCGAGCTGACCGCCTTTACGGGTTTCAATGAATTTTCAGGCATTCGTTCTCAATTCTTGTGGTCAAGCTGCGGCGGGGCAGCAATCAGCCTTGCGGGCAATCTGATTTACCACTTCGACAAAAGCCCGGGCAACCGGAGTCTTTGAATGCGTATAGACAAACGGAGAGCCATTATCGCAAGAAACACCAATGGCCGGGTCTATCGGAATTCTGCCAAGAAATTTGACACCAAATTCTCTGGCCGTTTTTTCGCCGCCACCGCTGCTGAAAATATGAGTCTCACAATTACAGCTCGGGCAAACAAAACCACTCATGTTTTCAATTACACCGGCTACTTCCACGCCAAGCTGATTACAGAAGTTTATCGACTTGCGAACGTCTGCAGCTGCAACTTCCTGCGGAGTTGTAACAATCAGTGCTGAAAAATCTCCTTTAATCTGCTGGCAGACTGACAAAGGTTCATCACCGGTTCCTGGGGGCGAATCAATGACCAGATAGTCAAGTTCTCCCCAGTTCACATCAGTCAGAAACTGACCAATCACGCCGGCTTTCATTGGCCCACGCCAGATAACTGCATCGTTGGCGTTATCAAGCAACAGACCAATCGACATTACTTTCATGTCGCCAACCTCGACCGGCTGCAAAAGCGAACCATCTGAGAGAGCCCTCATATTCTGCAGCTTCAACATGGTCGGAATGCTCGGCCCATGAATATCAACATCAAGCAGGCCGGTTTTGTAGCCCTCTGAAGCCAGAGTCACAGCGAGATTAACAGCGACAGTACTTTTGCCGACCCCGCCTTTGCCCGACATGACTACAATAGTATTCTTGATTTTGTTCTGCAAACCAGGCTTGTCTTTTGAGGCCTTTTCGCTGCATGTCGTGCTGGAACATGCGCTGCACGCCGTTCCTTTTGAACTGCATTCTGGAGATTTTTCATTAGTGTTACTCATAGGTGCTCCGTTATTCTTGTGGTTCTTTTTCGGAACCCACTTTGTTCTGGCTGGTCAACTTTTCGAGACGATTTTCGATTGCCAGCAGATGCAATCTAAGCGACTCCATCTGATTTTGCAACATCAAAAATTCGTCTTTTGCCTGA
>SABV01000621.1 GCA_009928855.1 Erysipelotrichia bacterium
CCCTTTAAAGTCTAAGGAGCTGCAGCATGTTCGGCTATCTCAATCTCGGAAATCCGAAGCGGATCGGCGACGCTGAATCGCAGGAAATGAAAAACTGCCGCATCGATCAAGGCTACCTTGAGTATGCGACCTTTGCGACCAACCAGCTTAACTGCCGAAGTGTTCTGCTGCCAAATGGCAAAACTGTTACCCAGGGAAACAACGAGTGGCCAAAATGGGCCTCAACTGGTGCTGCGCCTGCAAAATTCGGTCTCGACAAACCAGACTCGATCATTAACGACCCGCTAAACCCTTCAACCTTGATCACAAGATTACCAACAGTTGCAGCAGCTGCTTATGGTAGCCAGCCCTATGCCGCCGGAAGTTATACTTATGGCGTTACTCTTTATGACCCGGCCACGGGCGAGGAAAGCATGCCCGCTCTGATTCCTCTCGTGATTGGCGCAAACGAGGTGGCAGAGTTTACCGACTTCCCGGCAGTCAATGATATTTTCCCCGACAGGTCCTGCCTGCAATGGTTGATATATCGCATGCCTCTAGGCGGAAGCGAATTGCTTCTTGTTAATGATGCAACCATAATTCCTGCCAATTCTGCTTATGCCGGGCCATACCATGATATTATCGAAGACTATAATCTAGGCCAGATATGCGATTCTACTGACAATGGTGTTGAAGCACTACGCAGTAACGGCACAAGTATCATCTTTTTCAATGACATGCTTTTCGTAGGTGGCAGCGATTTAGATAAACAACGAATCCGCTTTTCGAAACAGGGTGAATGGTGGGCCTTCCCGCCAGAAAACGAATTGAACATGCCGTCAAGGGGCAGCGCAGTATCGTTCAGGGGTTTTGCTGTGCTGAATGAAGCCCTTGTGATATTTGGTGACGCTGGCATCTCTGTATTGTATGGCGACAATGTAAACAACTTTGCTTTGAAGCCCGTTGAATTTGAAACGGTTGAAGAAGAAGCCGTGATTATAAATTCACCAAAGGCTGTCAGCGGTCTTGTGCTTTTTCCAACGTTTGAAGAAGAGCCTCTTACTTACAACGGTGTGAACCTTGGCGATGCAAATTACCTCAGAAGCTATCTTGCTTTTGATGGTTCGAGAATCAGAAATATTTCAGAGAAAATCAAAAATCTGGTTCTTGTTTATCAGACACCGCTCAGCCCTGCAGGTCGTTCGCTTGGAGCAATTACTGAGCAAGGCATAACCGAAAGCAGATTTCTGGCTTTCAAGTTTGTCGACATAACAGCAACCTTGGCAGCAGCAGCTGACCCATCTTCTGGTGTTAAGGTTAAGCCTGACGAAATTGTCTGGTTGTCGCTGGTGCTCGATACTCAAGTGCTTGGCTGGTCTACCACGGACGAATCAGGCAAGTTTTATTACAGAACCAAAGAGTTTTCGCAGCCTCGCCAGGTGCAGTTTCACAAAACCATCTGGGTTGAGGCTGAAGGCGAATTCACCATT
>SABV01000622.1 GCA_009928855.1 Erysipelotrichia bacterium
TCATATCCTGCGCTTTGTAACTCGTCCATGCGCTCCTGAGCGTAACTGTGGCGCAATCCATGCGCTCCCGTTGACCAGTCAAGCGCACGATCTGAAGCCTTGCTGAATGAGTCTGTAAACTGCTTTCCTGCGCCTATGTCGTATCGCTGCTCATAATGAACGCCTCGATCTGTGACTTGCTTCGGCTCGTCGAATCTTCGCTCTTCTAGGCGGTCTGCAAGGTCTCTAGGAAGCATTACCTCACGCACTAAGCCGCCTTTGCCCTCTACCGTGTACAGAACGCCCTCACGCCCCTCAAATTTCGATTCTAGGGCGGGGCGTTCGTCTGCAGGGCGTTCGGTTGCTGGTGCTAAGGTAATCAACTCATGCGCTCTCAAGCCAGCGGCATGGGCTATCTCTGTGGCTAAAGCGTGCTTCTCGGTTTGACGCTCGGCAATCATTTCGACCTGTTGAGAGGTGTAGGCACGGGCTTCCAAAACCTGTTGATGCTCTGATTTGATGACTGCTAGGCGTTCTTCGATAGCACCTGTGTGCATGAGTGCGGCTTGGATTGCTTGTCTGTCTAAATCTAGGGTCTTTTGCCCGACTTCTTCGGCTCGTTGCTCAAGATAGCTAATTGCTTCGGCTTCGCCAATGTCTTTGATGTGTAAGTTTTGGCTGGCAAGGTAAGTGCCGAATTTTGATAATGCTTGTTCGTAGTTTCGTACAGTACCCACGCTTTGAATACTGCTACCCTGTAATGCTTTCATTATGCTGGCCGCTTGTTTTGCGCCCTGCTTTTCAAAGCTACTGAACTTAGCCATTTTTCTTCAACCATCGGCTGATAGTTGAAATATCAGCTTTGATGCGCTTTTCCCGAAGCCATAACTGCAACATTTCAAGGGTTGCACCTTCTGACTTGAGCCGTAAAATCTCATGCTTGAACTTGTCGAGTTTTGATGATTCGTAAGGCTTCTTGCGTCTGGTTTTCACCAGTTCTGCAAGCCTTTCGACTTCCGCTTTTGCGTCCATTTTCTTAATCCCTGTAAGAACTACAAAAGTAAAAAACTTCTGCGGGTTGCCCCTCTTGCCACCTATCCAGTTTTACCTCTGGTCGTGCTGACTAATCCACGTTTTTAGGTTCGTTCGTATAATCGTTTTTACAAGTTGATTGGGTGATTGCTCCCTTTTTTCTTGGTTCAGTTTCGAGGTTTTTTAAGGTTCTCTGGGATCTGTCCGCTCCGTTTTCCTTCTCTCGTTTTGCTGATTTTTTCGAGTTTAGCTAGGTGATTGGTTCCTATTTTTCTCGTTTTTTCCCATTTTTTTATCTCCTATCGTTTTGCGGATTGGGTTTCCGGTATTCTCATTTTTCATAGTTGGTTTCTAATAATCTCGATAACGAATCGGTAACGCCACTTTGCTTTTCCATATTTTTCAGTGTGGTCTGGTTTTTTAGGTTTCGGCTTTATTGTTGCACACTTTTATT
>SABV01000623.1 GCA_009928855.1 Erysipelotrichia bacterium
GCTGCTCTGCCCATGTTTACCAGTTGTTCGCCTGCATGGATTTCGTTTATGGAATACTATTATCCTGATATGCTCGATCACCTCTCTACATGCAAATCGCCTCAGCAAATGATGGGAGCGTTAGTTAAGACCTATTATGCCGAAAAGCTTAAGCGAAAACCTGAAGAGCTTTTTATGGTGTCGGTAATGCCGTGTACTGCCAAAAAATACGAGGCCCAGCGTGCAGAAATGAATGCGAGCGGCGTAAGAGATGTCGATGTTGTTCTGACTACCCGTGAACTTGGCAGAATGCTGAAACAGTCAGGAATCGATTTTGCCAGTCTGCCAGATTCTGAAATGGATGCCCCGCTGGGCCTGTCGAGCGGGGCGGCAGATATTTTTGCCAACACCGGTGGAGTTATGGAGGCGGCGTTACGAACTGCATATGAAGTGGTTACCGGCCGCGAGCTTCCGTTCAAGAATCTTCATGTTACGCCGGTAGCAGGTCTCGAAGGCATCAAGGAAGCCAGTTTGAAATTTGAAAATGTGCTTTTAGAATGGCAGTTTCTTGAGGGAGTAACCGCAAACGTTGCTGTTGCCCACACTTTGAAAAATGCCAGGCAGGTTGTAGAAATGGTGCGCGCAGGCCGGGCAAATTATCATTTTGTCGAGGTGATGAGTTGCCCGGGGGGCTGCATTGGCGGTGGCGGCCAGCCGAGAATTACGACCAACGAGATCAGGCTTGCCAGAATAGCTGCTATTTACAAAGAGGACGAAGGCAAAACTCTGCGCAAGTCCCATGAAAACAAAGATATAAAGCAGATTTATGCCGACTTTCTTGGGCACCCGTTAAGCAAGCTTTCGCATGAACTGCTTCACACTCATTATCATAAGCGCGATCGTAACTGACTTTTTTAATATGCTAAAAACAAAGGCAGGGAACGGAAAACCGCTCCCTGCCTTTTCGGGTCAGATCGTTAGTTTATCAGAGGTTTCTGCGACCGTGATAATGTGTGTGTAACAGCTTATGAGACTTTTCTCCGCATGGTTCGCCGAGGAATTCTTCGTAAAGTTTCTTGATCGACGGGTTCTGATGTGATTTTCTGATTTTGCTGTTTTTGTCATCGCTATAGATCGCTGCGAGGCGTTTGTCGAGAATTGTGCAGTCGCCCTTGGTGAAAGGTTGGCCACCGCCGTTCAGACAGCCGCCCGGGCAGGCCATGATTTCGATGATGTGGTAGTTGGCTTCACCTTTTCTGATTTTGTTGAGCAGTTTGCGTGCGTTTCCAAGGCCAGAGGCGATTGCTGCGCGAAGCTCAAGGTCAGCTACTTTAACGGTAGCTTCTTTGATGCCTTCAAGGCCGCGAACGGCAGTGAAGTCTATGTTTTCGAGATCCTGACCAGTTACCCAGTCAGCAGCGGTTCGCAGAGCTGCTTCAAGAACTCCGCCTGTGGCACCGAAAATAACGGCGGCACCGGTTGATTC
>SABV01000624.1 GCA_009928855.1 Erysipelotrichia bacterium
TCAGACTACTTTGCTCGCAACTGATTCAGATGACATCGTCGTAAGCTACCTGCCTTATGGTTTTTTTATAACCAGAGCCGAATATGTAGACGCAAACGTTAACAATCTCGTTGATTTTGATGATCATGTCATCGTAAGTTTTTCGCGCCCGGCAAAACTATTTGAACCGGTGGTTATGGATTTCGAAACTTCTTCGCCCGAAAAAGCGCTTGGCTCTGCCCTGGTTCGCCCAGGGGAAAACGCTTTTCAGACCAAAATCTTTTTTGAGCCGCCTTTTGCCCCCGAGGTTGTTCCTGGCGAAACCAAGCTTTATATAAGAGAATTCAACGATTCTATCAGAGATCTGTCGCCAGAACCCCAACGTTTACAGCGCCAGGATGGTGTAATTATTGAAAAAAGGAGAAATTGATCAAAATGATAAAAAATTCTCTATTTTTTCGCGGAAAATATCCTCTGTGTGGTAAAAATACCCATAAAAATATGGGGAATTTTTCTTCTTGTGAAAAGACTACTTCTGTATATCTTCCTTTAATTACTCTATTGGGTGGGGTTGCGTAGATTTTTTTACTGTGTTGGTAAAACGGGTACGTAAATTGCTTATAAATATAAAGAAAGATTTATTTATAGTTTTAAAAAAATGTGGTATTAGTATAGCCTGATACAAAAGTCGCGAAAGGAACTGTGTTCTGGTGAAAAGGGCGGGTTTTACTCTGATAGAGCTGCTGGTGGTGATTGTCATACTGGTAACCCTGGTCGGTAGCGCCATGCCCTTTGTACAGACTTATGTAAGTGACAGTCGGCTAAGTAAGGCGAAGTCTGATCTCGAAGAGATCCAAAGAGCTTTGACAATTTATGAAACGCGTGAGGGGCCTTATACTCAGCCTACTTTACATGCTCTGACCGGTAGATATCTGATGAATTCGTCGATCGACCCCTGGGGTAAGCAGTATGGTATTTCGCTCGCCGCCGGAACAGTCTGGTCTGCCGGCCCAGACCGCATAGAAAATACTCTGGATGACATAGTTGTGAACTATCAGGCGCCGTTGGCTCTTGTTCAGGTTAAATGGATTGATGCGAATTTGTCTGGTTCTGTAGATACGCAGAATTCAACAGATTATCTTCAGCTTTATTTCTCGAGAAAAGTGGCCAGCAACAGTCTTGTTGTGACAGATGCGGCTAATGCGTGGTCTTATTTTTTGTGGTCTGGTGCTGTGCCTCTTAAAGATGCCTTTGACTGGCCGGGTTTGCGGCTTGCCACTGCAGGGCAGGTCATTACGCTTGATGTTGCGGCAGGTTTAAAAGATGTGTTCTCGCCGGGTCGCGATTTTTTGCAGGTTGCAGATGGTTCTGGTATAGTCGATGTGTCTGTTGTTTCGTCTAAGTGCATTACTGGTCAAACCGTTGTTATAATGTCTCAGTAAATATTTTTTTTCGAAGGAGCTAGGGAGTTATGTTAAGAA
>SABV01000625.1 GCA_009928855.1 Erysipelotrichia bacterium
GGCCAAAGCACAGGCCGCCATGTCTCGCTCGTAACGCTCTGCGATTCTTGCGATCTCTTTAAGCGCTTCTTCAAGGCTCATGTCCTCCTGGCTCATAATGTTTTAAGAATCTCCCAATTCAAGGATACGTAAACACCGGCAGCATTTTTAGCCCATCTTGCGCCCGGTTCATGCGGAGTCAGCGTTCTGATGTCTACATGTATTCCCGGCCTGTTCCAGTGCGGATAAATACCTATACCAGAGAATAGACGCGTTTTTTCGGCAAGCAAAAATTGATCAACCACATGAAGGCCGCCGATGACAATGTCAACCGCTTTGCCCAAACCGTGCTGGCCGGGGTCGCCTGGTCTGTAGTCGCTGTTAATTTTGATCGATCTGCCTGCCGCATCCCTGAGCGCGTCAATGCTATAAATCAAAAGCGGGTCAAGCTGTTCAGGGTGCTGAAACTCTGAAGGTTTAAAAAATCTTACTTTATTCCAGTCTACTGTCATAATGATACCTCTACTCTATAATTTCGTCTGGCGGATCTCCCCCGTTTTTCTCAGAGTTCTGCAACCACATGCCATTCGCCTTACTGATTCGCGGGCATTTGCAGATCGTAGCAATGATTTTTTTCTGCTGCTTCTCAAAGATTCTCATGCGTTCTGATTGCTCTGCTTGGCTATCTGCCGCGTGAGTGATAACTTTGTTTATTCGCAGCACAAGCCAAATCGTGAGGATAAAAAGAATTAAGCCCGCCAGAAGACCGGGCGGGCAATTCTCGGTTATGTAACTCCAGGTGAATTTTTCCAGAACTGAGGGCATCGGATCTCTCCAGGATCAAGCGTTATTTTTACAGCATTTCTATTCTGATGATTGTCGCGGCCATTGCAGCACAAGCCAAATAAATCAAGATTTCCATGTGTTTTTTCTCCTGTTTTCATTATAATTCAATATTAACAATTTAGACGGTTCTTACAAAGTTAATACTTCTTTTCTACACACAGTATGACGTTCGGCCAGCCCACAGTGAGCATTTCGATTAAGTCCTTCTTCTGAACGGCTGTTAGATTTTGTGACTTTCCCCAGTGGAAGAGAAAAGTCTGTTCAGCTTCTTGGCCCATATACACAACCCAATGGCTTTCAAGCGTGCCCATTACTGCACTTGCGGGGTTATGCACTAGGCATATATATTTGCCCCCCGGCAGTGAGCCATTGAGAAGTTCTGTGATTTTTGCCTGACGAACACTGAATCCGAGCGACTTAATGCCGCGCTCTACGTTCAGCGGGTTTGATAGCAGCGGGCTTTCGAGAATCCACGGTAGATTGAAGTGCCAGAGCGCCTTGTGAGCTTTCTTGTAACTCACTTTGCAAGCGGTTGCAACAGCAGCCACAGCGCAATCTCTATCTTCTCGCATTGTCACCAGAGCTTCGTTTTCTTGCTCTGGGCGTGGCGGCATAGGGAAGCCCAGAAAAAGTTT
>SABV01000626.1 GCA_009928855.1 Erysipelotrichia bacterium
AGTCACAGGGGCTTTTAAATTTTAGTCAGGATTATTTCGGCGAGAATACTGAATTTTTTATACCAAAACGACCGGATTAAAAAAGCCCGGCACCGGTAACATCATAAACGCCCACCGTCAATGAAGTATTACCTCATTCTTGAAGATAAAAATCCATTAAGCCGGTTTCCCAAGTGGGCGGCCACGCATAAACATCCATTCGGAAAGATCATACCGTCGCAAAGAAGCAGTGAGTTGTTTGGTTCCATCTCTGAAGAAGCCAGAGAGTATTTTTTTCGTCTGCAAGGGAAACGCCGAGCAGAACACGAATATTGGGTTTATGACACAACCTCAATCTCAAGCTATTCAAAGTGTCTTAATCAGGTCAGATATGGTGTAAACAAAGACCATGAGCACTTACCGCAGATAAATCTCGCAATGCTTTTCGGCGAAGAGTCAAACCTGCCATTCTACTACCGGAAACTTGCCGGCAATATATCTGACGTTAAAACCGTAAAGAATCTTCTTGCTGACATTGATTTTCTCGGCTTTGATAAGGTCAAACTGGTTATGGATAGAGGCTTTTACAGCGAAGCCAACATTAATGACCTGTACAAGAACCACTTGAAATTTCTTATTGCAACGAAAGTTTCACTGAAACTGGTTCAAAATGTGCTTAATTCGAAACGCGATGATATGCGCACCTGGACCAACTATAGCCAGAAATACGATCTCTATGCCAGCTCCAGCACCATTAACTGGGACTACTCTCAAGACCGGCCATACAAGGGCGATAAACTTCAGGCACAGCGGCGTATTTATCTGCACCTTTATTTCAACAGCGAAAGAGCGGTTGAAGATGAGAAAAACCTCCATAATTTGCTCTGTACATTGCAGGCAGAGTTGGAAAGCGGCATGGCAAAGCCGGAACATGTAAAACTTTACGACAAATATTTTGAAGTAAAAACCACTCCGGTCAAGGGCGCAAAGGCTATCGCCAGACAAGATGTCATTGACGAAGCCAAAAAGAATTATGGTTACTTCGCAATGCTCAGCAACGAGATTAAAGACCCGATAGAAGCTCTTGAAATCTATCGCAACAAAGATCTTGCAGAGAAAGCTTTCGGCAACCTGAAAGAACGCCTGAACTTTAGCAGAACAGCAGTTTCTTCAGACCAAAGCCTTGATGGAAAGCTGTTCGTGGAATTTATTGCTCTGATTTTTCTGTCATACATCAAAAAAAAGATGCAGGAAAAGGACCTTTTCAAAAAGTATACCATGCAAGAACTCTTTGATGAATTCGATGTTATAGAATGTTTCGAGCAACCCGGTCAAGAGCTGCGACTCGGCGAAATAACCAAACGACAAGCAGAACTTTACCACCTGAATTCCCGGAAATTTATAACCATTTAGCCGGTTAAAATTCTTTTCTGATCGATAATTTAATGTATTTTCCGCTTGACTTTTTCATCGTTACAA
>SABV01000627.1 GCA_009928855.1 Erysipelotrichia bacterium
CGAAACGCAACGGATAGTCGATCATAACCGTGTTTTTTGCCTAACTGCAGTAATTCGATCATTTCTTTGGTCCCGCTGCTCTTGCCGCTTCTGTCTTTCAATGACTGCCAGACAAGGTCATAATCTGCTGGCCATCGGCCCTGTTCCCGCCATTGTTGCAAAGGCGTAGAACCAGCAAACGCACCAGGTTTTCGTTCAAGAACGTCGAGATAATGCTCAAGGTCAAGTATTCGCTGCCTGCGACCGTATGATCGCTCGTGCTCGGCCACGCATTGTCCATTGTGGAGCAGGACAACGCGATCGGCATAAACTTTTGCATGTATTTCAAGTCCGACCCTTACCGGCACAGAATACCAGTTAGTGCGCACAATGACGCAACCATGCTTGTTGACTCGACAAAAGACGTCCTCAGACAAATCAAAACCTTCAGGAGGTAAAGGCTGTAAGAATTTTTGCTCGTTGGCCAGCAACGCGCCTGCCGTCTGTTGTCGTTCTCCTATCATGCGCTTTTCATCATCCTTACAAGTCTTTAGAAGTATCTCGTTCAGCGCTGCAAGATCGGAAACTGCTGGGATCGGAACCAGGTGATTCCTGCGAAAGAAGCCACCTTCGCCTTCAACACCGCCCTTCTCGTGACCTTTCCCAGGATTACAGAATTCTGCTGCAAAACCCCAGTGAGAGCGAAACTCAATGAAACGGCTGTTCTCTTCGCGCTTGTAACCACGCAGAATCTTTTTAACTGCACTTGTCAGGTTGTCATAACGAATGACCCGGAAGACGCCGCCAAAATAATGAAACGCTCTTTCGTGAGCCTCAAGAAAGGCCTGTTGATTAGCGTGACTGAAGGCACAATGAAATGCGGCACCAGAATCCATACTGCGCATACAGAAAAAATACAGTTTTAAACGATTACTGCCAATATCACATAGCGCCTCATACCAATCTACCTGAGCTTCTTCGCCGGGCATATAGCTTTGAGGGACAAAGACCTCCCGTCCAGCCAAGCCAAGCTTTTCTTTCTGCTCTCTCACATATTTACGCACGCTTGACGCTGAAAGCGCATGCTGGGGCATTTCCTGATGAATACGGACCCATATGCGCTGGGCGGTATGCCGTTGTTTTCGGGGAGATTTTATGTCTGACTGCAATATCTGGTCGATAAAGCCTTTGACTGCCTCAAGCTTATGTGCAGGCCGGATACAGACTTTTCGCTCCGGAGGAATGGCACTTGCAAGAGCTTGTCTAACCATGCGGCGATGAATCTGATACTTGGAGGCAATAGAGCGAATACTATGACCTCCTTGCTGGAAATCTCTTCTGATAATTTCAAACAACTCCAATTTTTTTCTCCTGTCCATTTCGGGCCTCCAGGAATGAATTCCTGTAAGCTTATCCGATTAAGTCAGGGTGGGGCCAAATTAAATTCCCAAATGGGGCCATTTTAGATTACCAAAATCA
>SABV01000009.1 GCA_009928855.1 Erysipelotrichia bacterium
AAATGCAAAATACGCGGTTATGATGTAACCACTATAAATTCGGCTGTCAGTATTTCTGGCAATATGCCAGGCGGCACCATTGCGGGTGTTGACATCGACTTTGCCAACGTAGAACCAATCAGAAGAGACCTGCGTGTTGTGCTTATAAGCACTGAACCCAGCGATGGTAATCGCGCCAGCTTTCTGCCGGGCGATACGGCCAGAGTTTACATTCAGCAGGGTGGCAAAGACATTGTGCCCTACGTTGATATAGTAAGTGTCAATTATCGCGGTGAAGCCTTCTTCTCAGGCGTCATAACCGGTTATCCAATCAAGGTTCTGGCGGTAAATATGACACTTGGCTATTTCAAAGTCACTTCAGAAGACATCACCGTTCAGGAAGACGGCAACTCTGCCTACACCGTCTCTCTACAGCTTACAAAGTAGAAATTCTCAAACAAAAAGGGTCTGGCCAATATGGCCAGACCCTTTTTTGTTTATACGTCTGTTATACCAGCAGACCCCTTGCATAGAGTGCTGCGTCAGTATCGGCATACTGGGTCAGAATGATATCTACATGCCGTTTTACGCCTTCTTTGTCACCACGTTTTTTGCAGATCAACCCAAGCTGGTAGTGGGCATTATCAACATATTCACAATTTGGATATTCACTGATAAGGCGGTTAAATTCAGCTTCTGCTTCAGCGAGTTTGTTTTTCTGCAGCAGCTTTTTACCGTTAAAGTAGCATTCGTCAGCGATTTCAGAGGGGCCTTTACCAAGCGAGCGACTCAACTCAACATATTCATCTTTGCCGAAGTAAGCTGCATCGGTATCAGGATAGTTTTCGAGCAAATACTCATACCAGTCAAGCGCCTTTTTTTCGTTACCTCTGCTTAAAGCAATCTTGGCAAGATTGTAGCAGGCATTATCAGCAAGTCCGCTTTGCGGGTAATCTTTTAAAAAGGCCCTGAAAATGTCTTCAGCCTTATCGACGTCCCCCTGCCTGAACGCGGCAATTCCAGAATCCATCAACTGTTTTTCCTGTCCGGCCATTTCAACACTCCTTGGTAAGGTATCTTTCGAGAAACTGATTTTTGAAACTCAAGAATCTTTTTTCGCCAAGAGACTTACGAATCTCACCCATAAGGTTAATCATAAATGTAATATTATGCAAACTTGCCATGCGTAATCCCAGAATTTCTCTGGCCTTGAATAAATGACGCAAATATCCTCGGGAAAAGGTGCGACAGGCATAGCAGGAGCAACCGGCATCAATAGGCTCATCAGACTTTTGCCATCGTGCATTTAAAAGGCTGATACGCCCATCGGAAGTAAACACCGTGGCATGACGGGCAATGCGGGTCGGGTGAACACAATCAAACATATCTATGCCGCGCTCAACACCCAAAAATAAATCTTCTGGAGTACCGACTCCCATCAGGTATCTGGGAAGCTTCACAGGCATTGATGGCATCATTCCGTCAAGCATTTCGACCATAAGCGGCTTTGGTTCGCCCACAGACAAACCTCCAACTGCAAGCCCCTCGAAGCCAATTTCCTCGGTTCGCCTGATCGATTCAAGTCTAAGCGGAAGATACATAGACCCCTGCACAATGCCAAACAAAGCCTGACCATTACGCATTTCAGGGTGATCTCGGCGACAGCGTATGGCCCAGGCCACCGAACGCTCCATGGCTGCACGAGCAGTCTTTTCGTCTGCCGGGTATGGGCAACATTCATCAAATGCCATCATAATCTCGGCACCAATCGAGCGCTGAATGCGCATAGATTCCTCAGGCGATAACCAATGCCTGGCGCCATCGATATGTGAAGAAAATTCTACACCCTCGTCGTTAATGCGGTTGAGCTTTTTTAAAGAAAAAACCTGAAAGCCACCAGAATCGGTCAACATGGGGCGATCCCAGGCCATCATCTTGTGCAACCCACCGAAATGATCAAGCACATCTGTGCCAGGACGCAGCATCAGATGATATGTATTGCCAAGAATAATACTGGCACCGGCAGCTTTAATGTCTTCCGGGCAGAGAGTTTTAACCGTACCGGCAGTGCCTACCGGCATGAACACGGGGGTTTTGATCTCACCACGACGGGTCTGAATTTTCCCAACACGGCCCCAACACTCTTCTGATGAGTATTCAAGGGCAAACGAGAAATCTTTTTTTGTCATATAATTACCATCGAGTCACCGAAACTATAGAATCGGTATTCCTTTTTTATTGCTTCGCTATAAAGGCCCAAAACTTTTTCACGACCGGCAAAAGCAGCAACCAGAACGATAAGGGTTGAGCGCGGCAAATGAAAATTAGTAATAAAACAGTCAACTGCTTTGAACTTATAGCCCGGCATAATAAAGCAGGATGTCGACTGCCAGCCGGTTTTTAGCTCACCAGCTTCGGAAACAGATGATTCCAGGGTTCTTACTGTTGTGGTTCCGCATGCCCAGACACGTTTGCCAGCCTGGCGGGTTTTTTTAAACAACTCTGCGGTAGCTTCAGAAATATAAAACACTTCTTCGTGCATCTGGTGATCTTCAATTTCGTCAACTTCAACGGGTTTAAAAGTTCCGAGGCCAACATGAAGAACTATCTCAGCGACATTGACCTGCTTTTTCGCCAGAGCTGCAAAAACCTGATCATCAAAATGCAAACCAGCTGTAGGAGCGGCAATAGAACCTTCTACGCCAGAATAAACCGTTTGATATCGATCAGGAGTGCTTTCGCGCGATGTTATGTATGGTGGCAAAGGCATTTGACCGTATTCTCTAAAAATCGCAACCGGGTCTTTGCCATCGACTGTTTTAAGAACACGAAGACCCGAATCAAGAATTTGCACAACCTCTACAACTGAGTTGCCGGGCAGAAGGTGGCGACGCCCCATACGAAATTTTTTGCCGGGTCGCACCATGGCTTCAAAATAACCATTGTCGAGCTTTTTTACAAACAACACTTCGCTGCCGGCCGCGCTGAACTCTGAATCGACAGTAAAAATACGTGCAGGAATCACTTTAGAGCTGTTAACTATCAGCAGATCCCCTTCCGAAAAATAATCAATGATGTCAGAAAATTTTCGATGTTCGGTTTTATCAGACAGACGGTTATAAACAAGCAATTTTGACGCCGATCTTTTACTGGCCGGGGTTTGTGCAATAAGTTCAGGTGGGAGCAAAAAATCGAATAAATCAGTTTTCATTTGTTGTTTCCGATGCTGTAACTGTAACAAGAGATGTTTCAGAGGCTATTATCGTTGGTTCAGTCGATATGTTGGCAGTTTCAGGCTCCAAGACTGTCAAACCTGCAGTATCAACAGTCTCAGAAGCCGCCACAGAAAAACTTGCCACAAGTTCTACTGCGGCAAGATCAGAAAAAAGACTGCTACCAAGCTCAAGGGATTTATCCTGGTATGGCATAAAATAACTGATTTTATCTACGTATCGTGCTTCGCCGGGTAATGAAACATTTTTGAATTTCACCTTAAAACTTTCAAAACCCTTGGCAAGAGTAAAGATTTCGGCAACCGAAAAATCAGTCTGAATATGGCCATAGGCTTCACTTACAATCTGAGGCAATTTAACAAAGAACCCTGGCGTAAGAACCTTTTCGAGCAAGACCCGCATAAATTTCTGCTGACGCTTGATTCTTCCAAGGTCTGCTGCTGCATCAGCCCTGAAACGGACATAATTAAGAGCGTTGCGCCCATCGAGATGGTTCATTCCAGCATTAAAATGAATATGCACCTTTCCCCAGTTATCATCGTAATGCATTGGCTTCTCAATATCGATGTCGATACCACCCATAATGTCTATGATATTTACAAAGCCCTGAAAACTAACCTCAACCGACCTGCTTATCTGAACACTCAGTAGATCTTCAAGCAAAGAACGCAAAACGGCCTGACCGTAACGCGGCAGAATTTCGTTTATTTTACGGGCCTTTCCACTGATAAGAACCCTTGTATCACGGGGAATAGATACCATATTAACGCTGGATTTGGCGGGATTAATGCCAAGAATGAAGATTGTATCTGCGCGATGTGTTCCGTCAACCGAATCGACGCCAAGCACCAGAACGTTTATATTGCCAATGCGCCGATAACCGCCGTTTTCAGCGTTCATTTCAGTCCAGTTCGCCCCAATAGGAGGCACGGTGCTGGCAAAAAACCATTTATTAATAATGCCCAGAAAAAAAGTCAGAGCAAGAACAATAAAAGATAACTCAAAAAGTAATCCGCCCCCGCGAAAGCCCGAAAATAGGGACGGCAGATATTTTTTTCTGAAGACAAAATGGTTCTTTTTCATGGCAAGAATATATTAGCAGAGAGAAGAGTCAAACTCCAGAAAAAATAGGCAAATAGGGAAATATAGAGCCTTACTTATCGCGACTAACCTGCTGTTTCAGCTGCAATACTTTCTGGTAGCGATCTTCAAATGGCATATCAGCTTCTCTCAGGGCATCGTGGGCAGGCAGGCCTCTAGAAGGCTCAAGAGTATCAGCAACAGCCAGAATGCGGGTCAGCATACATGAATCAGACCTGGGAAAGGTATGATCTTTAACTGCTTCAACAACCTCAGGAGAAATCTCTGGAATCAAAGTTAGAATATATGCCGCCGCAGCCGGGCCATGGGCCAGCATTGGCGTTTTCAGCTCACGTTCGTGCAACTCAAAACCGGCAGAGGCGACCAGAGTCATAATCTCAACATCTGTGGCATCTCTGAAAAGGTCATGAGCCAGCGCGGCCAGCAACGCCTGGCGCAAATCATAAGACTCTTCAACGGCATATTTCAAGGCTAGTCTTGCAACTCCATGCATATGAGCCTGCAAACCCGCCGGAACAGCATCAAAACGCTTTTGAATAATTTTTAACCAGTCGTGATAATCTGCGCCAAGGCTACCGTAATAACCATGTGAGAGAATCAGCAGCAAAACTTCAAAATCAAGATGCAGATTTGCAAAATCATGTTTTGCAAGTTTTTCTCTTATTGATGACGAGGAAATATCTGAAAACTGGCAATCTGCCCAATGCAGATTAGCGGCTTCAACAGGTGATTGTCGGGCAAAACCTGGACGCTCAACAACGATAAAATCAGTAAGAGTTACCAGGTGCTCTATTTCACGCCAGGTTGGAAGTTCTAAAAGAGAATCTCCGCCAATTATCAAAAAAAATTCACGTTCAGGAAATCTCTCTTTAAGAACAGACAATGTTCTGACGGTATAAGACGGGCCGCCAAGCTCCATTTCGATATCTGACACGTAAAACTCTCTGTATGGCTTTAAAGCCGCCTGCAGAAGCGTTCTACGATGATGGTAATCGAGAAGCCCACGGTTTTTATGAACAGCCTGAAAAACCGGAACGAACCACACTTCGTCGAGTTGAAATTCGGCAAAAGCGGCCATGGCAATTCTTAAATGCTGAATATGAACAGGATCGAAGCTGCCGCCGATAATACCGGTTCTCAATCAAAAAACTCCCTGTATTCAAACTCCATTTCACCAATCGAAAAAATATCTTCGTCACTGGCATCAAGAGTCGCCAGCTCATCAATGAAACCCATCTTTTTTATTTTCTGCCTGAATACGGCAACCGCTTCATCGTTGGTAAAATCGGTCATGGCGACAAGGCGTTCAATTTCAGAACCGGTAACAAGCCAGCAACCATCACCATCTTCTTCAATTACAAAGGGTTCGAGATACTCATAAAGCTTTTCTTCTTCGTTCGGTGCAACAAGAGTTGGCGCGCGAAGATCTTTGAGCATGGTGCAGATAAATTTAAGAAGTTCATCGACACCTTCACGGGTTGCGCCCGAAACAGCAAAAACTTTTATGCCCCTTTTCTCAAGGGCTTCTTTGAAGTCTGGAAACAGCTCGCGAGAATCGGGTAGATCCATCTTGTTGGCGGCCACAATTACAGGCTTGCCGGCAAGTTCTTCGGAAAATTCACGTAATTCCGCCATGATTATGTCGTAATTGTGCGTGATGTTTTCCATGTCGAGCTGACTGACGTCGATAAGGTGCAACAGCACTCGTGTTCGCTCAATATGCTTAAGAAACTGAGTCCCGAGGCCACTACCAGAATGTGCCCCCTCAATCAGACCCGGAATATCGGCCATGCAGAAGGAGGCAAGTCCTTCTGGTTTAACAATACCTAGACAGGGAGTGAGCGTTGTAAATGGATAATCAGCAACTTTAGGACGCGCGTTACTTACCGAACGCAAAAATGTGGATTTGCCGGCATTTGGCAAGCCAACAAGCCCAACGTCAGCAAGAAGCTTCAATTCAAGTCGCAACTGCAAAGCTTTTCCGGGCTCGCCTTTTTCGGCAATCCTGGGAGTTCGGCGCACCGGCGTCGCAAACCTTGCATTTCCCCATCCACCACGACCGCCCTTGGCAATAATTTCTCTCTGACCCTTGTGATCCATGTCAACCAGCAGTCGACCTGTTTCAAGGTCATAAATAAGGGTTCCAACCGGAACCTTAACGGTCAGGTCTTTTCCGTTGGCTCCGGCCATATTCTTTTGCTGACCATTAACGCCGTTTTCTGCGTTGTAAATACGCGTAAAACTAAGTTCATAGAGAGTCGTCAAATCATCGGTAGCTTCGAAAATCAGATCGCCACCGCGGCCACCATCACCGCCGGCAGGACCGCCCATGGGCACGAATTTTTCGCGCCTGAAAGCGACAATACCATTGCCGCCGGTACCGGATGATACTTGAATTGTGACTTCATCTACGAATTTCATGGCGAGATTATATCATTAAAAGAAAATAATAACCACTCAATTTTGTTATTACAGCAAAAGCAATTGACTGGCTACCCCCCGTAATGATAAAGTCTCTGTGTTATTTTTTTCACTAATCTTTGATGCTTTGGAGACACAGATGAAAGTCCCTCTTCTTGATTTAAAGCCACAATACGCACAGATAAAAGAGCAGGTAATTCCGGAAATCCTTGAAATTATCGAAAGTCAGGGCTTTATTCTAGGCCCCAAGGTCGAGAAACTAGAAAAAGAAATGGCCGAATATATTGGCTGCAAGCACACGCTTGGCTGCTCATCCGGCACAGACGCTTTATTATTAGCACTTATGGCGCTGGACATAGGCAAGGGCGACGAAGTCATAACCACTCCATACACCTTTTTCGCCACCGCCGGTTCCATAGCAAGAGTTGGCGCCACAGCAAAGTTTGTCGATATAGAACCAGACACCTATCTGATGAAGGTAGACCAGATCGAAAAAGCCATAACAGCAAAAACGAAGGCAATTATGCCAGTTCACCTTTTTGGTCAGTGTGTAGACATGGAACCCCTGATGAAGATAGCTCAAAAGCACAATCTGAAAGTAATTGAAGATGCTGCGCAGGCAATTGGTGCAAAATATAATGGCAAAGACGCCGGAGTTTTCGGGGACATCGGCTGCTTCAGCTTTTTCCCCAGCAAAAACCTCGGTTGTTTTGGCGATGGCGGCCTTGTTTCCACTAACAACACAGCTCTTTACGAACGCCTGAAAGGTTTGCGCGTCCATGGAGGGCAAGTTCAGTATCATCATCAGGAAGTCGGCCTGAACGCCCGCATAGACGCCCTGCAAGCTGCCGTAATCTCGGTAAAACTCCCCCATCTCGCTGACTGGACAGAAGGGCGGCGCAAAAACGCCAGTCTCTACAACGAGCTTTTCAAAAACAACCCCGAAATAACTACGCCGGCAGAAAAATCCGGTCGTTTTCACATCTACAACCAGTATATAATAAGAGCCAAGAACCGCGATGCTTTAAAAGCCCATTTAATGGAAAAAGAAATCGGATGTTCGGTTTACTACCCTCTTTCTCTGCACCAGCAGAAATGTTTCGCAAGCCTGGGTTATCAGAAGGGCGACTTCCCAGAATCAGAAAAAGCGGCAGACAGCACGATTGCCCTGCCTGTTTTTTCTGAGTTATCAGAAGCGCAAATCAAGTTTGTGGCGCAGACAATTAACGAATTCACCAGTAAATAGCCAGAAAAATTATCAATAAAAATCGCCGGCCTCCGGATATTTCCATGGTCGGCGATTTTTGTCATCCTTCACTTCATTACTGAACTATTTTCACAGCTTTAATTTCATGCGCAATTTCCGAATGGAACTATTAGCTTGATTTACTATTTAGAACGTGCTAGAATTGGCGCTCGACCAGCTTGAAGCGTAGATTAACGAAGACTCAACAAAAGCCGCGTTGAGGCGGAGTTTGTTGTTTTTCTGTATAACAGGAGAAAGAATTAATGACGGAGTCAGTTGATAAAATTACAGCTGAAGTTCGACGTTATGTCGAAGATTCTTTTTCATACGAAATTTTCGATGTCACCTTCAAGCCGGTAAATCGTCAGATGGTTCTTGAGGTTGTCATAGATAAACCAAACGGCGTCACAGTCGAAGACTGTGAGAAGGTTTCGCGGGGTCTGAGCGACTATCTTGATGAAACAGACCTGATTCATCGAGCCTTCACTCTTGAGGTTTCTTCACCAGGTGTGGAGCGAGTATTCAAGCGTCAGGTCGATTACGAGCGCCATATCGGGTGCATGGTTAAATGGACTCTGATTGATGAAGAAAAAGGGTCGAAGGAAGTTTTCAGAGCGCGTCTACAGGAATTCTCTCCGGAAAAAATAGTTGTTCGTTCAGAAAAAGGACTCCGTGAGTTCCCGTTGACAATGGTAAAGGAAGCACGTGCAATTCTTGAGTTTCCGCCAAAAATGCAACGAGAATGACAGGGGAGGTATAAAAGTGACCAAGATAAATTTGATTGAAGCTTTAAAAGAGGTTATTGGCGAGAAGAACCTGCCGATGGAGGTTCTGGTTCATGCACTGGAAGAATCTCTAGTGGTTGCCTATCGTAAGAATTTTGATTCAGAAGAAGATGTAAGAGTGACATTAGATGAAAAAACCGGTGAATTCAAGGTTATTTCGCGCCGTCTTGTCGTTGAAGGCGAAGATCTTGAAGAACCTGATCGCCAGTATACTCTCGAAGAAGCTCGCGAAATAAATCCTGATGCCAAACCAGGAGACACAATTGAAGAAGATGTCACCCCGCCGACCTTTGGGCGCATAGCAGCTCAGACTGCCCGTCAGGTAGTCAGTCAGAAGCTAAAGGACGCTGAGCGCGGCATCATATTTGAGGAATATCACAATAAAGTCGGTCAGGTGCTGACTGGCAAGGTTCAAAGAGTTGAACGCGGGCATGTATACGTGGAACTGGCAAAGACTGAAGCAGTTCTGCCCCCCAAGGAGCAGATACCTGGTGAAGTTTTTCGCGCCAATGATCGCATCAAATGCTACGTTCAAGAAGTAAGGCCCACCCCCAAAGGGCCGCAGATAGTTTTATCGCGAAGTTCGGCAAAATTTGTCGAAATTCTTTTTAAGCAGGCTGTGCCCGAGATTTCAGATGGTATTGTGGAAATCAAATCTTCTTCTCGCGAAGCGGGTCTTCGGGTAAAGATTTCGGTAGCGACTTCAGATTCAAGAATTGACCCCGTTGGCGCCTGTGTGGGTCTCAAAGGAAGTCGCATCAAGGGTATTGTAGATGAACTCAATGGCGAAAAAATTGACATTGTGCGCTACAGCGAAAACCCGGTTGATTTTGTCATAAATGCCTTGAGTCCGGCTAAAGTACAGTCAGTACAAATATCTGAAGACAAAAGAAATGCGCTGGCAATTGTTTCTCAAGGTCAGCTTTCGCTTGCGATCGGAAAAGAAGGTCAAAATGTCAAGCTGGCCTCAAAACTGACCGGAATAAAAATCGACATTAAAACTGAAAAAGACGTTGAAAATCTGGTTTCTGACAGGAACATTGAAGAATGACAGCGCGGAGGTAATGGATGGGTATACGAATACACGAAGCAAGTAAAAAATATAATTTAAGCAACAAAGACATGGCAGATTTGCTGACACAGTTGGGCTATGAAGGAAAAACCAGCCCGCTTGCCGGCCTACCCGACGAAATGCTCGACGTGCTCGACAAACATTTTGCTGGCCAGGGATCTACTGCCTCAAAACAGGGAGCTCCCAAAAATGTTGTCGAAACAAAAGGCGAATTAAAAAAAGCTGTCAAACCTGATTTTCAGGAAGAAAAACGCGAAAAACCTTCTGTTCCCGCTGCTGTCAATAACAAACAACTCCCTGCCGATAACAAGATCAATGATGAGCGTGCTGAAAAAGAAGCCGCTCTTGAAAAGCATAAACTTGATAAAAAGAAACCTGGCGTAAAACCTTTGCGCGTCGAGGAAGAAGAAGAAGTTGAAGTCAACAAGCAGATAACTATTATAAAAACTGCTTCTCCTAAGAAGGAAATTCAAGTTCCAATCAAGAAAAAGAGCGTAAAAACCAAAAGTAAACGCGCTCATTTTTCGAAGAAAGTTCAAGCCGAAATGCGCGAAGCCGAGCGTCAGACAGAAGCGATCCTGGATCGCAGCGGAAAACCAGCCCAAAAAGAAGAAGACGAGAATGCTCTGCCCAAGATTCTGGTGCCCACAGACATTACCGTTACTCAGCTGGCCAAGTATCTTGAAGTGGATGCCGTTGCCATCGTCAAGAAGCTGTTCGGCATAGGCGTAATAGCCAGCCTCAATCAGCGACTCGAAGGCGAGCATATTCAGATTATTGGCCAGGAATTTGGCAAAGAAATTCTCTTTTCAGAAAATGTTTTTGAAATCGAAGATACACCAGACTCCGAAAGAGATCTACGCGCCAGACCACCGGTCGTAACCATAATGGGTCACGTCGATCATGGTAAAACCTCTTTATTAGACTACATTCGTAAGACTCATGTAGCTGACAAGGAAGTCGGAGGGATCACCCAGCATATCGGTGCCTACCAGGTCAAACTTGGTAACGGAACTATCACTTTTATCGATACTCCAGGTCACGAAGCTTTTACAGCCATGCGTGCCCAGGGCGCTCTGGTAACTGACATAGCAATTCTGGTTGTAGCAGCAGACGACGGAGTGCAGCCTCAAACAATTGAAGCTGTTCATCATGCGCAAGCGGCCAGCGTACCCATTATTGTCGCGATCAACAAAATGGACAAACCCGAAGCCAATCTTGACCGGGTTAAACAGCAGCTGATGCCGTATAACCTGATATCAGATGACTGGGGCGGACAGACGACCATGGTTCCTGTATCTGCAAAAGCCGGAACAGGCGTAAGCGACCTGCTCGAAATGGTTTTGCTGCAGGCAGAAATGATGGAACTCAAGGCAAACCCGGTTAAACCTGGCATAGGCACTATAATTGAAGCAAGACTGGATAAAGGTATGGGCCCCATGGCTACCGTTCTCGTTCAGAACGGCAGAATCCAGATAGGCGACCATATTATCTGCGGCAGCTGCTTTGGCAGAGTAAAAGCCCTGGTTAATGATGCGGGCTCACGAGTCAAAGAAGCCGGCCCGGCTTTTCCTGTAGCTATTCTGGGTCTCAATGAGGTCCCGAGAGTCGGCGATAAAATGGCAGTTGTTGAAAGTGCGAGATTTGCCCGATATGTAGGCGAATTAAGACAGAAAAAGGCTCGCGAAGAGCGTCTTTCAAGAGATAACCGCATTAAGCTTGCCGATCTGTTCAAACGGGTTACCGAAGGTCAGGCCAAAGAACTCAATGTTATTATCAAAGCTGACGTTCAAGGTTCTGCCGGAGCCATGAAAGATGCACTTGAACGTTTGAGCACAGATGAAGTCAAGGTTAATGTCATTCATACAGGCGTAGGTGGTATCACCGAGGCCGATGTCAACCTTGCCTCAGCCAGCAACGCTATTATCATAGGATTTCATGTAAGACCAGTGGCCAGTGTTGACGATGCAGCCAAAGCCGAAGACGTTGAAATTAAAGTATTCAGAATCATTTATGATGCCATTGACGCAGTTAAACTGGCGCTTAAGGGTATGTATGAACCTGAATACGAAGAAGAAATCGTTGGTCGTGCTGAAGTGCGCAAGGTTTACAAAATTACCGGCATTGGGGCAATCTGCGGTTCTTATGTTACCAGTGGCGTTGTTTCAAGAAATGCCTCTGTTCGAGTTATCCGTGATGGCGTAGAAATATACGAAGGCAAGGCAAACTCACTCAAGCGTTTCAAAGATGACGTTAAAGAAGTCAATGCCGGTTATGAATGCGGTATTGGCGTAGAAAACTACAACGATATCAAAGACAACGATATTCTTGAATTCTTCAGACTCAAGGAAATCGAAAGGGCAATCTAAGGCCGGAAATGGTAGTCGCAATAGGCACTTTTGAAATGCATTTTCCCGAAGTTCACAGCCTGAAGGAAAAACGGCAGATTCTTAGAAGCCTTATCGACCGCGTCAAAGCCAAGTTCAACGCTTCTATTGCCGAAGTTGCCAATAATGATTTATGGCAACGAGGCACTATTGGCGTTGCAATGGTGGCCAATGACCGTCTCCTGCTGCAACAGATGGCTCAAAAAATTGATGACATACTTGGCGACCACAGCCAGGTTGAAGTCATAGACAACTATTGGGATTACATATGACCAGAAGACAGGAAAAAGTTTCATCACTGATTTTGCGAGAATTGTCGGATTTGCTGATGCGCAAAGTCCAAGACCCCCGGGTTCAAGGAGTGCATATTGTCAATGTCGATGTAAGCCCTGATTTTCATCTCGCAAGAGTTTTATACAGTTATTTGAACGACAAATTAGCAGCCGAAGACGTGCAAAAAGGTCTGGATTCGGCAAAGCCGTTTTTGCGACGGGAACTTAACAAAGTATTGCAATTAAGGCTGGTGCCTGAGCTTGCATTTACTTTTGACCCCTCGATTAAGCATGGCGACAAAATACTGGAACTTTTGCGCAATTTAACGCCATCAGAATAACGCCCAACAGGACCCATACCAATGAATGTTTCATGGCCCAGCCCGGAATACGACAGGCAAATAGAAATCATCTGCGAAAAACTGAATAAGGCCAGAAACCTTTTTTGTATAGCCCATCCTTACTCTGATGGTGACGCGCTGGGTGCTCAGCTGGCTCTTTACCATTATTGCCGGGCTGCCGGAAAAAACTGTATCTGTCTAAACTTTGAGCCGCTTGCAGAGCAAATCTCATGGCTCAATGGTGCAGAGGCATGCCAGAATTTTCTGCCTGAAAACACGCAATTCGACATGGCATTTCTGATGGAAACAACTGAAGCAAAGCGAATGGGCGACAGAGTTGCCTTTTTTGAAAAAGCCGAAACCACGGTTCATCTGGACCATCATATTGGTGTAAAGGGCCTTGGTCACATTAACCTTCTTGAAGAAAAGGCTTCGTCCACGTGCGAAATTCTTTATAACATTCTAGAAAAAACCGGTGTCGAATTGAACAAAGAATGTCGTGAAGCCCTTTATGTTGGCATCATGACCGATACCGGAAATTTTCGTTATAATAACTCAACCCCACGTGCCCATGAAATCGTGGCCAGACTCATAAATAACGATCTTCTTGTAGACGAGATATACAAACAGGTTTACGAAAACACAGGATACAAGCGCGTGCTCATTCATGGAACCGTCATGGCGCGCACCAGAAGCTTTGACGATGGTAAAATTGTCGCCAGCTGGTTGACTCTGGATGATTTTTCGCAACTTGGCGCCACCGAGGTAGATGCTGATGGTGCAATCAGGAACCTCAGCTGCATCAAAGGAATAGAGGCTGCCTTGCTTTTTAAGGAAGTGGAGGGCGGCAAAGTAAAGATAAGTTTCAGATCAACCGGCAAGCTCGATGTTATGGAAATAAGCCGCAAGTTTAACGGCGGCGGGCATAAACTGGCATCAGGCGCACAAACTGATGGCAATATCGAAGAGGTCATGCAGACGGTCTTATCTGAGGTCTCCAGTTCTCTGCAACGGGAGGTAACTCAAAATGTCTGACGGTTGCCTGGTTGTTTGCAAGCCTCGGGGCTGTACTTCACATGATGTAATTGAAAAAATCCGGCGCGTTTACAAAATCAAATGTGGGCATGCCGGCACCCTTGATCCGATGGCGCAAGGTGTACTGCTCGTTTTTACAGGCAAAGCACTCAAGCTCATCAATTTTATTCCCCCTGAACATCTTGATAAAACATATCTGATGAAAGTCTCGCTTGGCACGACCACAGACAGTTATGATGCCACCGGCAATATAACGTCGAAGTATGACAAGCCCATCGACTTCAGCAATGAAACACTTATGGGCGCGTTGCGCACTTTCGTCGGAAACTATGAACAGATTCCTCCGGCATTTTCTGCAATCAAGGTAGGCGGCAAACGCGCTTATGCCATGGCAAGGGCCGGCGAAGAAGTAAAACTGGCCAGTCGCCCGGTTCATGTCACTTCAATAAGGTTGATAACCGATTACTACGCAAACGACACAAGACACCTGGTCTTGCGTGTTCATTGCTCCAGAGGCACTTATGTGAGATCCATCGCACACGATCTCGGTCAAAAACTAGGATGTGGCGGGCATCTTTCATACCTTCTAAGAGAACGGGTCGGCAAATGGGCATTTACTAATGCTTTTCCCTTCTGGAAAATAGAAAAGGGCGTTCCTTTTGCTGAGTCTGACTCTTTCGTAAAATTTTCAGATATTCTGCCATTTCCAAGGCTTCGCGTCAGCACCGAAGGTTGTGATCGCATACGCAACGGTCAACCGATCGGCCGCAAAGATATTGTGAGCCTCGAAACAGACAACCCGGAAGCAACCGATACTGTGCAGATTCTTTCAGCCGAAGGCAGTCTTATCGCCATTTACGGCACCGGAAAAGACAAGAGTGAAAGCCAGAAAAATGGCCTGAAACTCTTTCCTGTGAGGATTTTTCCAGAGAATGAAGCTTAAGAATCTTCTTTCAGGCGATCCAAAAATTGGACCATGTATTCTTGGCATTGGCACGTTTGACGGAGTACATCTGGGCCATCGACAGCTTATTTCGGATATTATAGCATGCGCCCGCTACAGCAATCTGCCTTCGGTGATTTTCACATTCGACCATTCCCCGAGAAAATTCCTTTCACCGGATATATTTAAAGGCTATCTTACTACCCCTGAAGAAAAATTCAGCCTGCTCCTTGCAACCGGTATCGATTATGTTGTATTCAGGCCTTTTGACGAACAGTTTGCGACAGTGTCTTACACAGAATTCGTAAACGATATACTTATAGACAAACTTCAGGCAGAAACAACATTTGTCGGATTTAACTTTTGCTTTGGAGCAAACCGCATCGGCACCTCTGAAATGCTGGGCGAAGAATTATATCGACATGGCCATAAGTGCCATGTTATTGCCCCGGTAAAAGTTGACGACGAAGTTGTGAGCAGTTCAATTATAAGAGAAGCGGTCGCTGAGGGAGACTTTGTCAGAGCTAATCGTTTTTTAGGCAGAGAAGCAAGTTTCTCAGGCGAGGTTATTCACGGCGATCATCGAGGTCGCATCATGGGATTTCCAACCGCTAATCTTCAGCTCGAAGAAAGTCAAAAAATATTGCCGCCCAATGGTGTCTATGCGTGCTTTGCAGACACCCCCGAAGGCTCTTTTCCTGCAATTGTGAACGTGGGAACGCGCCCAACATTTGAACGTGGCGGGCACCTGCTCGAAGCTCATCTTCTCTCTTTTTCTGGTGATCTTTATCATCGCACCATAAGAGTCAGATTTGTGAAAAGGCTCAGGGAAGAAAAGAAATTTTCTAATATGCAGGCACTGGTAGAGCAGATAAATAAAGACTTGGCAACCTGCAGAGAAATTCTGCAGATAAATTTGTCCAAGACTGCTTAAAAGCAAAACAGCCGCGCTTTTTAAGGGTGGTTGCACCAGCAATCTGTTAATTCGCTTATTTTACGGGCGTGTTCACCGGCAGTCATGCTTACATGCGTGCCGCCATCAATGTTTATCAGAGCTTTGCGACCAGAACTTACCGCATTATAGCCGACTTCGACCGAGTAATCGGGAGCAATCCTGTCTTTGCTGCCATAAATCATGCAAACCGGTGTTTTTACTTCTGAAAATTTGCTCAGATATTCAAATTCTCCGGTTCTGTCGGTAAATTTTCGCGTTTTTGTCCAGACAAGGGCCTGCAGTATAGTCTCAACCGGCACATTGATTGTAGCAGTTTTAAGCAGATGCCTAAAAAGATTCAGATCGAACATAGTTGCAGCCGGCCTTACTGCAGCCAGAAAAGAGCAGAGAATACGGCCCAGCAGGCGCACCGGCACAGTGCGATAACCGGTCAACGCTGCAAATCTGGCCCATGTTTTCATCAATGGCGGATACAGCGGAATAAAAGAAAAATTAAACGGCGATGCTGCTGTTACAATAGCCGGAGCATCAATTATTCCATGTGCCTGACCAGCCATTGCAAGCATACCGCCCATGCTGTAGCCAAACACAAAAGGTTTTTCGCCTGTTTCAGCGCACACCCGCCGCCAGATAACCGGCAGGTCATGGTGCAAATGAAAGTCGAAATCCCAGGGTTGATTACGATGATTTTCGACCGGGTAACTGACCGGATAGATGTCGAAATTCTGACTTAAATAATGCCCAAGCCCATTATCCGGAACCGCAAACAGGTTTGCATTGTTGCAGATTCCATGTAACAGTAATAAGGTCGGTTTTTTCATAATCAATAGTCTTTTAAATCAGCCAGGTTTGGGCCATATGCGACATCGCACACCAGCGGAACATTCAATTTCACACAATTTTCCATGATTTCTTTGAGTTGCGGCACAACTTCGGCAAGCTCTTTTTCGGGCACCGAAAAAACCAGTTCATCATGAATCTGAAGAATAAGCCTTGCCTGGTATCCTTTGTCGCACAAAAGTTTTGCAGTATCGAGCATGGCCTTTTTAACCAGGTCGGCTGCTGAACCCTGTAATCTCGTGTTTTTAGCAATTCTTTCTGCGCCGCTCCGCAACTGAAATTTGCTCGAATTGATATCAGGCAGGCTTCTGACTCTGCCGAGCAGCGTTGCCACTTCGCCAGTTTTGCGGGCTTCAGCCAGAACCTGTTCAAAGAATTCGGTGACATGCGCAAAACCGTTATAAAAGCTGTCGATATATTCTTGCGCCTGAGGCCTGCTGATAGCAAGATCTTCAGCAAGCCCATGGGCTGAAATTCCGTAAAGAATGCCAAAATTTACGGTTTTACCAACATTTCGCTCTGCAGAAGTAACTTCTTCTGCAGGCTTCTTAAAAATGCGACTGGCGCTGATTGCATGAATATCGGCTCCTGAATTATACGCCTCTACCAGCCCGGGGTCTTGGGAAAAATGGGTCAATAGACGCAATTCGATCTGAGAATAATCGATCGACACGAAAAGATCACCCTGATGCGGCGGCAGAAAAGCCCGGCGAATTTTTCGACCCCATTCGGTCTTGATTGGTATGTTCTGCATATTGGGGTTAGAGCTTGAAAGGCGCCCGGTAGCAGTTACAGCCTGGTTAAAGCTTGCATGAATAAGACCTGTTCTGGGATTTATGAGTGAAGTAAGTGACTCGGCATAGGTCGATTTGAGCTTGGAGAGTTCGCGGTATTCAAGCAGATCACGACAGACAGGGTGAAGCGGCGCAAGCAGGCGCAGCACCTCACTGTCTGTAGAATAACCGGTCTTGGTCTTTTTTGGTGGTGCGAGGTTCAGATCTTTAAACAGAACTTCCTGCAGCTGTTGAGTCGAATTTACGTTAAAAACACGGCCTGCATGAGCATGAATAGAAGCTTCAAGCTCGACAAGACGATCGGCTATTTCTGCAGCAAGATCACGCAGGTATTTCTCGTTCAGGCCGATACCGGTTTTTTCCATACCCTGCAGGATCGCAACAAGTGGCATCTCAAGTGTTTCAAAAAGTTCTAAAAGCCGCTTATCACGAAGTTCCTGTTCAAAAAGCCTGTAAAGATGCATGGTCAACAACACATCCTGACAACCGTAATCTTTGGCCGACGCCAGATCAACCGATGCAAAACTGTTACCACCGGCGATTTTACCGAATTCGGTCACCTCAAAGTTTAGCAGGCTTTTTCCCAGACTTTTAAGGGCATTTGAACGAGTAGGATCTATCACATAAGCGGCAATAAGCGTATCAAACAAATTTGTTCCGACAAACACGCCCTCTTCAGCCAAAAAAGCCAGGTCGAATTTGAGATTATGCCCGACAATACGACGGCCCTTAAGGTTTTGTGCCAGAAAAGCAAAAAGGGTTTCAGGTTTAATCTGGTCTTCTGGCACCAGACCAAGATACGAGTGGCGAATTGGCACATACACGGCCTTCTCGATATTTGTAGCGAATGACACACCGACAATTCGGCTGCTGAGAGGTTCCAGGCCGTCGGTTTCTACATCAAGGCACAGCGTATCACCGGCGTCAGCAAAATATGAAGCCAGATCAGCCATATTGTTTATCAGCAGACGTTGGCCGGGAACAGGCAAAGCGGCAGTCGGCATGTCTTCGCCCGATTCTGCTTCTGCCGGCGACGCGACATCGCCGAGGTTATGGCCGGCAAACTCACGATAAAGAGAGTTCAATTCGTATTGCTTCAGAAAGTAAGAAAAATTGTCTGTGACAAGATTTTCCGGTTTCCAAAAAAGCTCTGCCTCGCTTTCGAAGGTTTTAAGATTACAGCGAATCGTCGCCAGGTCATGAGATAAAAAGGCCATCTGCTGGTCATCGAGGAGTTTTTGTCTGAGTTTTTCATTTTCGACGTCAGCGATCGTCTCATAAAGATTTTTGACGGTAGAAAACTGCTGAATCAGCGCCAATCCTTTTTTTTCGCCAATGCCCTTGACCCCCGGAATATTATCGGAAGGATCTCCCATCAAAGCTTTCAGCTCAATAATACCGGCCGGCTCAAAGCCATATTCTTTAAAAAATTCGTCTCGATTTACCTCACGCACGTCACTGACGCCCTTCTGGCAAAGTTCTACTGTTATATTTTTATCGATAAGCTGCAACAGATCGCGATCGCCGGTTACTATGTTTACCTGATAGTTATTCGCCAGACTTTTAGCGGCTGAGCCAATAAGGTCGTCTGCCTCAAAATCTTCATGCGTCATGATTTTTATGTTGAGTGCTTCAACAGCTTTATGAGCAAGGGGAATCTGCTCAAGCAAATCTTCTGGAACGGGCTTGCGTTTTGCTTTATATTCTTCATAGAGCTTGCGCCTGAAAGTATTTCTTGAGGTATCGAACGCCACAGCTACGAGGTCTGGCTTTCGCTCCTTGAGCATTTTTAAAAGCATGCGTAAAAAACCGTATAAAGCACCGGTCTGCAAACCATAGCTGGTTTTGAGTCTCTGATTCTGAAATGCATAATAAGCCCTGAAAATTATATTATTACCATCTATCAGCAGACAACGCGACATTTGAGCCTCCCCGGTATTTTTTCAGCAAAATCAGTATACAATAATCAAGCGATTAAGCATAAACAAAACGCCCCGGCAAATCTGCTCAAACACAAATTGCCAAAGTTGCAGCACAAAAATTACCTGCCGGTCATATCCACACTGGCTTTATCGCCCTGAAAATACTTGAAGCTGTAGCATAAACTTAAAACAAACCAGCAGGTACGGTTGGTAAGAAGATTGCGAAACATGCTGTGATAGATTATTGCCAGTAACGACAAAACAATAGCACTCGCCAGTAAAGAATTATCTTTTTTGGCACCCTGCCAGAAGGCCGCAACAATCGAGAAAAGAAAGCACATTGCCGCAACAAAGCCCCCCAGACCCGTTTCTACCAGTAATGAAAAGGGTGTGTTGTGAATTTCCATTTCGTTAAATGCTTTGAAACAGCCCAGACCATACCCCTGTATCCAGACAGACCATGTACGCACCGCATCACGCAGAATAACCACTCTTGTCTCGTCAAAAAGCAGAGGGATTTCTTCTATCTGGCCCAGACTTCTCTGAAAGCTGAACTCATTACCAAGAAACACGATCAGCCCGCCAATCACCAAAAAAAGCATCGCTGCCTTCAGAAGATTACGATAGACAGACCTTGAAAAATACATAAAAAATTCTGCATACAAAATTTCTGCGAGAGCCAGCCAGAAAACGCTGCGAGAGCCTACAGCGCCGGTGTTTACCACGAACATCACATAAATAAGCATTCTCTGGACACTCGAAAACGGTCTACTGCATATGCATAAAGGAAAAAGAATGGTCAGCGACAACCCAAGCTGCCCTGAAAACTGAAAAGGCCAGCTCAGTTTTTCACTGGTGAAAAATGACGCAAACAGATCAATTGTGTCAGGGTAATGCAACGCAACGACCAGAGTGTTGATACCCATTACCAGAAGCATGGCATTGCCAGACAAAACGCAAGCCCTAGCCAGGTATTCTCTGGTTTTAAGAAATTCAGAAACTGCTTTAAAACAGGCGAATAAAAAAAGAACTGCCGACAACTCGAACAGATAAAATTTTGGTACGCCGGTAACCTCTGCTCCCATCAATGAACAGGCGACAAAAAAAATGAAATAGCCATCGGTCTTGCCCAAATCAGGCATTTTGCCACAACAGGCAGCAATAAAACCGAACAGCAAAATGACTATGCCCACTGCATCGCTGAGCACAAATTTTTCTAAAACAGGCAACCCCAAAGGCACAAGAAAAAAATATAAACCCCAGGGCCAGAAAAAGTTTTTTAAAAAGCAGCAGGGTATCATTGCCGTGAAGCAAGCAGATCTTTATGTCTGAGAATAATCAGCAAAGCCAGATAGATGAGTAATACAGAGATTGGCACCAGAAGAAAAATCATCTCATAAAATGGCTGAACAGGCATCGCTGGTGTATCTCTGCTGGTAAGCAGAATTGGAAAACGAGGATAAAGATTTAGAATTTCCAGATTGTCTTTAAAATACTGCTCGTATGTGGTCGCTGCCATATAGTAGGGCGGCAACAATTCATTAATCAGAAGCCCGCCAATTTCCGCCCTTAAAGATTCTGGTTCAGAAGCCAGTAACAACTTACCGCCCGGCAAAATGCTGCCATTATCAACAAGAAGTTTATGAATTTCAGGCAATCTGAAAACTCTCGCAACAAGCCGCAAACGTTCAACAATCCTGACGAATTGAAGTCTGGCCTTTTCCTTGCGCAGCGCAAACTCTTCCTGGCTCATGAGCTTTAGCTTCTGCACCAGGCCCTCGGTAAAATAATTTAAAAATGGGCGAATATCATTGTATCCAGGTCTTTTAAACGAAATTTTGATCAAAGTATCATTTTCGGCGCAAAACTTCAGATTTTTTCTGACAGTGCGGTTGAGAAACCTTAGTTGTTCACTTTTTTCGGTATTCTTGCAGATGCCGGATCTTTCAACCACCTGCAGCATAAACTCATCATCATTAAACATCCGCAGCCAGAGAGGCTCAAACCTCACAAGTGGAGACCCCATAACGCTTCCGATGAGTATTACGTCTTCGCCCGCTACTCCTCGGGGTGGATAAACCGCGACCCATGATTCAAGAAAAACGCACAAAACAAGGCAACACAGGCCAATAAAACGATGTTTTCCTGCTGTCTGCAAAAGCTCTGAAAATTTGAACTGCGGGTCTTCCTGCATGGCCAAAAGTTCCTGACTCGCTGATTTTTTTATTCTCAGCATAGGGTTTAACAACACGACATCCTACCAAGATCTGCGGCAAATGTAAACTAAAGATCACCTGTTCCGCCGCTGCTTTGCTTGACGAGCGCCGGGCTGAGGTGGTAGACTTCGGCTTTAATTTGCCATTCCACCAAGGATGGTTCAACCGGAAGGATACCGTGACTTGCATGCAGCGTAATGAACTGGAAAAAATTCTCGCAGGGTTTTCCAACCGCAATCTGGCAGTTCTCGGCGACGTAATGCTCGATGAATTCTGCTGGGGAAAGGTTGATCGCATTTCACCTGAGGCTCCCGTGCCAATAGTGCAGGTCAAAACAGAAACATGGCGACCCGGCGGCGCGGCTAATGTGGCCTCAAATCTGGTTGCACTTGGCGCGAAAGCTCATATTTTCGGCATTGTCGGTGACGATGGCGCTGGTAGACGGCTAACCGAAGAGCTGCAAAAAGACAGAATCGGCACAGCCGGGTTGATTGTTGACTCTGGCCGTCGCACCTCGGTAAAGACACGCATTTTGGGACAGAATCAACAGATGATCAGAATAGATCGCGAAAGCACCGAAGCCGTCGATTACGAACGCCAAAAAGCGATTCTGTCGGTCATGCTCGACATGGCTGACGAACTCGACGGAGTTATCGTTTCTGATTATGCCAAGGGCGTCATAGTCGAAGACCTTTTTAAAGAAGTGGTAGACCGCTTTCGCAAAATGGGCAAATTTGTCTGCGTAGACCCGAAGCTCAAAAACTTTCCGATTTATAAAAAAGCGACAATTATTACGCCCAACACCAAAGAAGCAGAATCAGCGCTGGGAAGAGTATTTGAAAATGAAGCCGATGTAATCAAGGGCGGCACAGATCTGCTCAAAACTTCAGGATCAGATGCGATTTTGATCACCCGCAGCGAACATGGCATGAGCCTGTTTGAAAAAGGCAAAAAGCCGATCAGCATTCCGACACGGGCCTTGAAGGTTTTCGACGTAACCGGCGCAGGCGACACTGTTATCAGCACTTTCAGCCTGGGGCTGGCCGCAGGCTGCAGTATGCCTGAAGCGGCAGAAGTAGCAAATCTCGCGGCAGGGGTGGTCGTAGGTATCGTTGGCACTGCCGCAGCGACACAGGATCAGGTTCTTGAACATTATGACCGAAGTAAATATGCAAACAGTCTGGATCCAAAACATGAGAGGGAACAACAATGAAAAACTATTTTCTGGATGATCTTCAGGCCATGCGTCTTACCGCCTGGTCGGCTGCCAGCACAGATCTGCCGCAGAACTTTGCTGAAGCTGTCAGAATACTTATTTCGGCACTGAGCGCGGGCAACAAGATTCTGGTCTGCGGCAACGGCGGCTCTGCCTCCGATGCAGAGCACATGGCCGGCGAACTGGTTGGCAGATTTGGGTATGACCGTAATTCTCTACCATGCATTTCTCTTTGCACACCCTCGGCAACTTTTACGGCAATCGCCAATGACTACGGCTACGACCATGTTTTTAAACGTCAGGTCGAGGGTCTTGGCAACGCCGGCGACGTGCTGGTGGGGATTTCTACAAGCGGCAATTCGCCAAATGTTGCAGAGGCTTTTAAAGCCGCTGCTGACAAGCAGATAAAAACAATCGCCTTTACCGGTGTCAGAGATTCAAGGCTTTCACAACTGGCTGACATTACCCTTCGAGCACCATCGAGCAAGACCCCGAGAATACAGGAAATACACGGCCTGTTATTACACAGCCTCTGCCGAGCAATAGAAGACAGCATGTTTCCAGATCGCGCCCTGCTGGCGTCTTTGCCAGGCAAAAAAATAGTTTTTGAAGACGATCTCAAAATTCTGGTGCGTGCCATCAAAGAATATGACTCTGTATTCACGAACGGATGCTTTGACGTTTTGCATCCGGGGCATATTTACGTATTAAACGAGGCCAGAAAATCTGGCGAATTGCTGATTGTCGGCCTGAACACCGACGAATCGATCAAGCGACTCAAAGGCCCGACCCGCCCTTATCACACATTTGAAGACAGAGCCATGGTTCTGGCATCGCTTGAGTGCGTCGACTATGTAATAGGTTTTTCAGAAGACACGCCAGAGAACCTCATCAAGCTTCTGACGCCCAAAGTTCTCGTCAAGGGCGGCGATTACACTGCCGAAACAATCGTAGGAGCAGACTGGGTAACTCTTCATGGTGGACATGTCAAGGTAGTGCCACTGTTACACGGGCATTCAACCACAGGAATCTTAAATGACCGCGGCAAATAGAAACTATTCTGTTATTGGCGTTGTTCCTGCGCGTATGGCTTCAGTCAGACTACCGGGAAAAATGCTGGCCGATCTTGGCGGCGAACCCCTGGTCGTGGTCACTGCCCGATCTGCTTTGCAAAGCGGTGCATTTGACGAAGTCATGGTAGCTACCGATTCTGAAAAAATAAAAGAAGCGGTAGAAAAAGCCGGCTTTAAGGCTTTTTTAACCGATCCACAGCTTCCATCCGGCACAGTCAGAGTTGCAGAGGTAGCCAGACTCACCAATGCCGACGTATATGTCAACATTCAGGGCGATGAACCGTTGATAGACGGAGAAGGCCTCAGACGTGTAGCAGAAGCCTTTGCTGATGACAAGGTAAAAATGGCAACCCTCTGGTTTCCTCTACAACCAGGTGACGAAACCAACCCGAATGCCGTCAAACTTGTTGTTGATGCCAACGATGATGCCTTATATTTTTCCCGCAGCATAATTCCGTTTCCTCGCAATTCTGAACTTTTTGCGCCGCGCAAACATCTCGGTGTTTACGGGTACCGCCGTGAGACCCTTTTGCAGCTGCTTGACTTGCCGGCCTGTGATATCGAAAAAACAGAGAGTCTCGAGCAACTTCGAGCCCTTTATCATGGAATAAAAATTCGCGTTCTTCCAGCGGCGCGCGATTCTGTCGGTGTAGATACGCTCACCGACCTTGAGCATGTCAGAGAAGAACTGGCCAAACGCCGCAGCAATGCTGAAAACTGAACACTGCATATTTTGACCGATATTTAAGGAGTCTGGTATGTCACACTATGTATTTATCACAGGTGGAGTATTATCATCACTGGGCAAAGGCATTACAGCTGCGTCACTTGGCATGCTTCTTAAAGCACGCGGTTTTGGTGTCACCATAATGAAGTGTGATCCATACCTCAACGTAGATCCAGGCACCATGAGCCCGCATCAGCACGGCGAAGTTTTCGTAACCGAGGACGGAGCCGAAACCGACCTTGATCTTGGGCACTATGAGCGTTTTATTGATATAAACCTGACGCGTTACAACAGCATTACCACCGGCCAGGTCTATTCTACAGTCATAGCCAAAGAGCGCCGTGGCGACTATCTCGGCGCCACGGTTCAGGTAATACCCCATATCACCAACTGCATCAAAGAAAACATAGTTCGCGTCGCGACCATAAATGACGCAGACGTAACCATCGTTGAAGTTGGCGGCACGGTTGGAGACATTGAGAGCCTTCCATATCTTGAAGCCATAAGGCAGATGCGCAGCGATGTCGGGCGCGACAACGTCTGTTATGTGCATGTAACCTATATTCCCTATTCTAAAACAATTGGCGAAATGAAATCAAAGCCAACACAGCATTCTGTTAAAGAAATGCGCGCAATCGGCCTTGCACCAGATCTGATCGTATGTCGCAGCAGCCGCTCGCTGACTCGAGAAGTTCGCAGCAAAATATCGCTGTTTTGCGATATTGATGCTGACTCTGTTTTAGAGGCAAAGGACATGGACTGCCTCTATGAAATACCTCTTGAAATGGAGAGACAAGGTCTTGCCGACCTCGTGCTCAAAAGATTCAGAATGGAATCAGCAGAGCCGAACCTGGAGCAGATTAAACAGCTGGTCAAACAGGTTAAAAACAATAAACCAGAAAAAATACGTATCGGTCTGGTCGGGAAATACATAAAACTTGCAGATGCATACCTCAGCGTGATCGAGGCGCTGCAACATTCTGCCACCAGTCTTGATTCAACTCTTGAGCTCGTCTGGGTCTCTTCAGAACAAGTTGAACGAGAGGGCCCCGAGGGTTTGCTTGAGAACCTGCATGCCGTGATTGTGCCGGGCGGATTCGGAGATCGTGGTATAGAGGGCAAAATAAGAACAATTCAGTATTGCCGCGAAAAAAGCATTCCATTTTTAGGCATATGCCTCGGTATGCAATGTGCAGTCGTTGAATTTGCGCGCAATGTTGCAGAAATCGCAGACGCCGGTTCGACAGAATTCGGCGCATGCACCCCTGTAATCGACCTTCTTCCCGGTCAGAAAGGCGAAATCAGCGGGCAAAGCATGCGTCTGGGCGCTATGCCCTGCCGTATACAAGAAAACACAATGGCTGCCTCAATTTATGGTTCGGCGTTGATTTATGAAAGGCACAGACATCGTTACGTCGTCAACAATGAATATAGAGCCAGAATTGCACGCAAAGGCCTGGTAATAAGCGCTACCAGCCCAGACGAGCAGGTAGTCGAAATGATTGAGCTCAAAGATCACCCATTTTTCGTGGGTTGCCAGTTTCATCCAGAGTTCAAATCAAGACCGATGCGCCCGCACCCTCTTTTTAAAAGCTTTTTTGCAGCGGCTCTCAAACGTTCACAAGGTTGACCGGCTGAAGCGCGACCGATTTATTCTCGATACAGGTATTAGAGGCAGGCCTGTGAAATTATCTGCCTGATTTCCTGTTGCTCTGCATCCTGTTGTAGTAATCTCTGCATCAGCTGTGCCATTTCGCACTTTTTAAGCCGGGGCACAAGAGTCTTTATCGCTTCAATGGCGGCTGGGCGCATGCTGAATTCTTCGACACCAATACCCAATAATGCGGCAAAACCGGCAGGATCAGATGCCATTTCTCCGCAGACGCCAACTTTGATACCAAGGCGGTGAGCATCTTTGACACAGAGATCAATAAGTCTCAAAAACGGCCGGCTCAGATGATCAGTCAGCCCGGCAAGCTTTTCATTTGTTCGGTCTATGGCGTAAAAGAACTGCAGCAGATCATTAGTGCCGAGACTTATATATCTGGTATAACGGGCAATATCTTCAAGCATAAAAACAGCAGAGGGAACTTCCAGCATTATTCCCCATTCGGGTATTTTTTCGGGCTGCAATTCGTCGATAATCCGATTATAAAGCACCGATATGCTCTCGAGTTCTGCCGGCACTGACACCATGGGAAAAATTATGCGGCAGTTTCCGTGCTGAGCTGCTTTTATCATGGCGCGCAGCTGAGGCTCAAGAATATCAGGTCTGGCCAGCGAAAATCGCACAGACCTGAAACCCATCGCGGGGTTTTCTTCATTAGCGAGAGGCACGTAACGCAAAGGCTTATCAGAACCGATGTCGATAGTACGCAAAACCGCCATATCATGGGCAGCCTCGACAACTTTTGTATAAACCTCAGACTGAAACTTTTCTGAAGGCAGATCCATACTTTCCATAAAAACAAATTCGCTTCTGAAAAGACCGATCCGCTTTATATCAAGCTGCTTCAGCAAATCCAGTTCTTCTGTTCTGGCGATGTTGGCAGCAATAACCACTTTAAAACCGTCAGCAGTAATATCAGAAAGAGCCGCAGTCGCGGTATGCTGCACCAGACTGTCGTTAAGACCTTTAATTTCTTCTTCTCCGGGGTGCAATATCAGACGACAATCCTTACGCGTATCGATAAGAATCATATCGCCTGTACGAGCCACAAGAGAAAGATTGCTGAGCCCGAAAACAGATGGAATACCCAGCGCACCGGCGAGAATCGCCACATGTGAAGTTGCACCGCCGGTATCCAGACAGACTCCTTTGAGCTGACCGCGGGCAAAGTCAAGCATTTCGCTGGGAGTAAGTTCTTGAGCAACAAGAACATAGGGTTCATCGCCAATTTCAGTTGCCGGGCCGTCGAGACCCATCAGATGGCGCAGTAGTCGATCGCCGACATCTTTAATATCGATGGCACGCTCACGCAGGTATGGATCTTCGATAGCAGAAAAAATACCATGCAGCTTATCAACGGTATCTCTTACGATACTTTCGACATTGACTTTTTCTTTTTTGAGCTTCATCACCATCTGCGGCTTAAACTGCGGGTCTTCAAGCATAAGCAGGTGAGAGTCAAAAATTGCAGCATATTTTTCGCCATGGCGCTCTTCAGCTCTACGACGAAAATTTTCGATGTCGCCGGCTGTGATTTTAACAGCGGCTTCAAGTCGCTCAAGTTCTTTATCGATCTGCTCATCAGTTATAGGCGTACGTTTAACTTCTATACGCTTGCGAAACACGTAACTGCGTGCGGCACACACTCCGTGCGAACCGACAATTCCCTTAAGTATTACCGACTGTTTTTGCCCTGACTCCGTCATTTCAAGCCATTTCCTCGCCGAAACCGCTGTCGATGAGAGAAGCAATAGCGTCTACAGCTTCAGACTCATCTTCACCATCGGCAGTTATCGTAACCCGCTGCCCGGGGCCGGCTGCAAGCATCATGACTCCCAGAATGCTTTTTGCATTGATTTCAGTATCTTCCTTGATCAACTGAATTTCTGAGGCAAATTTTCCGGCAAGTTTTACGACAAGAGAGGCCGGGCGAGCGTGTAACCCAAGCTTGTTCCTTATTTCAACTTCTTTTCGCTTCATGCTGTGTCCTTATATCAGAATTCCCCAGTGACATAGTACCAGGGCAGAAATCATAAGCAGAAAAGAAATCAGCAGCACATCGATTCGCGAACGATAGGCAATGGTTCCCAGCGTTACGAGTATCAGTGCTCCCAATCCCTGAACCACTTTTTCACCAAAATAAAAATATTCGAGAGGCAGATTGGTCAACAGAAATGGCGTGTGCAGGTTTACATGATTCGGAATCAGGTAAGCCAGCAGAACCAGAGTTCCATAACGCAGACTCTGCCGAATCTGCGGAAACTGGAATTGGCGAAGAGACCTGATAACATGGGTTCCCTCGCGATAACCCCAAAAGATGCCGGCAAATCTGAAATAGAGATGCGGAATATTATAAAGCAGCAAAAAAATCAATGGCGTAAGAAGGTAATTGCCAAAAGCAAAAACCAGAGCAACAGCTGCTACAAACGGGCGCCAGCTATCCCAGAAAAGGCCATCGCCAATTGCAGCGCAGGCAGTCATGAGACCTTCCTTGGTATCATGAATAATATCTTCGGTAATTTCACCCCGGCTCAGGCGCTCTTCTAGGGCAAGAGTGACCCCCAGAACAATTGACGCAAAATACGGGTTGGTATTGAAGTATTCGAGATGACGCAGGTAGGCTGCCTCTCTGGCTGGACCGGCATCATGCAGGCGGTCTAGACCTGGGCTTATGGCATAAAGAAAACCCATGCTCATCATCCCACGATAATTCCAGGAGGATTGAAGAAAAAAACTTCGAAAAGCTATGTTAAGCAGTAAGAGGCGAGGCAGTACTCTCATTTTTTTGCCATTCCCCAACTGTTTTTATAAATGACTACCATAGCGGCAATAACGCCAAGCCATATTTTGGCAGGCAAAAAGGTAAATATCAGAACTGCCCCGATAAAATATCTTATTTCGTCACGATTTTTAAGACACATACTCGCCAGCACCGAAAAACCAATAGCCGGCAAAAGCCCCTGCACCACTATAAATCCGCTTGAATGTTTAAAACTGATGGTCTGAGTAAAGTATTTTAAGGGCTCCACACCAAGCCAGACAATTAAAAAACAAAAAATAAAAGCCTTTGTGAAAGTAAAAAAGCCTCCGAGGGTATGCCCAAAAGCAATTGCCCAAAGCTGGTTTTCTTCGACTTTTTGCGTCACCCAGCCATCAATGCTGGTGTTCAGCCTTCTTACAAACATATCCATGCTTCGCCCAAGCAGACCCAGAGCGACAGAAAGCAACAAAGCCACCGTATAGCAAATCTCACGTTCAGAGTAGGTTTCGTAACTATGCCCCGCGATAAAGCCAAGAGCAACAGAAAGAACCGAGGCAAGCGCTGCGTCAGGCGGAACATTCATTCCAAGAGGCAACTGTTCTATCCAGAGTAACTGAAGAATGACGCCGACCATCAAACCAAGCTGCAAGCCGGCCGAAGCTTCTCCATAAAGATTTCCCAGGAATAGCCCGGTAAGAGGCGCCGCCACGATAGGTTGAGAAATCATAAACTGCCATGTAGCGGTCGAATCAAGGTCTACGATTCCACCTATCATGGCAATCAAAAGTGATGCAGAAAAATGTTCTGGCATAAAATCTCCGGCTGTCAGCGTCTGGAGTTCCACTCGGTAACAAAGTCATTGAGTGCATATTCAGGGGTCAAATCACCATTCAAAACCTGCTTGAGCTTTTCGCCAAGCGGGGCATATATCTCGCCACGCACAGGGTTGTTGATAACCTTGCGGCTCATCTGCAACTGTCTTATAAATGTTTGCAGATAAGGGTCTTTTTTGAGTTCGGCGGCACCAAAAACGCTTCTACGCGCCGGCAATCCGAAATTCACCATCGTCAGCTGCTTCTGAATATCAGGCGAAAACATAAACCTGGCAAATTTAAGTGCCGCATCGCGATTTTTGGAAGTTTTCGCGATAACGATGGTCTGACATCCTGTTGGTGAATAGGTTCCGTGGGGGCCTTCCGGGATTGGGGCAATCCCAAGGTTTTCATTATGGTCTCTGAAGGCAGAACCCTCTAGAACAGCGTGAATTGCCCATGGCCCCGAAAAAATTATACTTACCTGGCCACTGCCAAAACTGTTTATCATTGTCTGATAAACATTTGAGCGCAGGTTAACCGGCGGTACCGCTTTTAAGCGATCTTTGAGATGTAACAAAAATTCCATGGCCTTGCTGGCAGCGTCTGATTTTATAGCTAAAGAGCCATCAGGAGCGAAATACTGGCCGCCAAAACCAAAAAAGAAAGGCTCAAAATACCACGCATTCGGATAAATAAAAAAACCGTAACGACCAAGACTACTGTCAGTTAAAGCAGCAATAGCAGAAGAAAATTCATCAAAATTCCCTGGCACTTCAAGCGATTTTTCACTGAGGTGAGCCTTGTTATAAAACATTGCCAGGCAGTCGACAGAGAGGGGAATAGCCCAGTATTTTTCTTTATGCGTTACCACACCCCTGGCGACCGGCACCATATCGTCAAGCTCTGCGCTGATGTCGCTGGCCGGAATTTCTTGTATAAAAGAACCATCTGCAAAATCAGACAGCCAGAAACGGTCAGCACGCAAAAGATCAGGCCCGGCACCGGCTTTTATGCTTTCTTTGAATTTCTCGCGGGCTTTATAAAAATCGACAACAACAGAATTTACTTCGATACCGGGGTTCTGCTTGCAGAAATCATCAATTATTGCCGGCATAGCCCGGGCTTCCGGGCCTTCCATGGTATTCCAGAATTCAAGTCTGATTTTAGAAGCCGACGATGCCGAACCGCTTTTTTCATCTGAACAGGCAAGAAGCAACAGCGAGAAAACAAGCAACGCAGATATGCCCAGAAGGGCTGTAAGCAACGACTGGCGTTTTTTTGCTATCTCTTTTGTCTGGCAAGTTTTCATCAATTGCAACAGGCCTGCCTATGTCACAGAAGGAGGGCTTGAACCCTCCTTCAATCTGGTTTCGAGACACATTTAAGTTCTGAGCGACCTTAATCGGCTTTGCGCTCAATTCTTTTGGTATCAGACTGCTTGAAGAGGTGAAAACAATTCACCGGAATATGAGCGGTGACGTTCTGCCCGACTTCAACCTTTACTGATGGCTCTACTCTGGCATTGATCGTGTGACCATTGGTAGAAACCAGATACAAATAGGTTTCTGCGCCCATTGGTTCGATGAGATCAACGCGGCAGGGTAATTCAAGAGTCTTGATCGACTTATCGGAGTTATTGATGAGAATATGTTCAGGTCTGATTCCCATAAACATATCATTTTCAAATTCATTCGCGAAGTGCTCGCTCAGATTGAGCTGCCAGCCATGCAGTTTGTCGCTGTCTTTGGCCGGAAGCGCCATTCCCTGCTCACTGCGCTTAACCTTCAGAATATTCATTGGCGGCGAACCGATAAAAGTAGCAACAAATACGTTGGCCGGGCGGTCGTAAATAACCCCTGGAACGTCATACTGCTGAATGATACCTTCGTGCAGCAGAACAATACGGTCGGCCATGGTCATGGCTTCGACCTGATCATGCGTTACATAAACGAAAGTGGTTTTAAGACGCTGGTGAAGCTTCTTGATTTCGGCACGCATCTGTACACGCAGCTTGGCATCAAGATTAGAGAGGGGCTCATCCATAAGAAAAACTTTTGGCTCGCGAACGATGGCTCGCCCAAGGGCTACGCGCTGACGCTGACCACCAGAAAGCTGTTTCGGAAGGCGATCCAGGTATTCTGTAAGCCCAAGAATCTGTGCAGCCTCGTTAACACGGTGAGCTATTTCCGATTCAGGAATTTTGCGAAGTTTGAGACCAAAAGAAAGATTATCTCTGACATTCATGTGCGGATAAAGAGCATAGTTTTGAAAAACCATGGCTATATCGCGATCTTTTGGCGGCAAATTGTTGACCACCACGTCTCCAATCTTGATTTCACCTTCGGTGATATCCTCAAGACCAGCTACCATACGCAGGCTGGTGCTTTTTCCACATCCAGACGGGCCGACAAGCACGACAAATTCTTTGTCTTCTACGTGCAGATCTATCCCTTTGACTGTAGCTTCTTTAGCACCGTCATAAGTTTTTACAACCTTGGAAAAATTGATTGAAGCCATGTTTTGCCCTCGCTTTACAAAATGTCACCCAGTGGCATTGGTTCGTTCTGTGGTGTTGGTTGAAAAACCGGATCCATTCCGGCTTCTAAGATAAGTTCAAAATATCGACGATCATCATCACTGACGTGCAGTGCTTCAAAGATTTCTTCTTTGTCGTCACGCGAATGCATGCCGCCAACGTTAAAGCGTCGGGGCGCAATTCCCTTTTGCAGACACTCCCAGGCGTCTTTCGGAGAAGAAACCAGAATAAAGGATTTGTCAGAAACTGCCGCAGCAGCTATTTCAGTGGTCGAGAAAAATTGCAGATCAACCTCAGGAGGAACACTCAGCGCCATCAGTTCCTGGCGCATAATGTCTTCACTGATTCTGTCATTAACCACAAGCAGGCGGTCTGGTTTGATTTCGGGTAACCAGCTGACAATAACCTGTCCGTGAATAAGTCTGTCGTCAATTCGTAAAAATGCAGTAGGTGTTGTCATGCTTTTTTTGCAGTTCTTTTCTCGAAAAATTCTTTTAAATTGATAATACTTCTGGTGCCACTCGACTGCACCTTCGCTGCCAATTCTTTGAGTTCTACACCCTCACGGTAACCAATGGCTTCAAGCAACATTGGCAGGTTCACTCCCGTCAGAATCTCAACTTTTTCGGTTTTCATGAGTTCTACGCAAACATTAGTAGCGCTGCCACCCATAATATCAGTCAGAATAAGACAACCATCGGCACGATACTTTTCTATTGCTTCATTTGCTTTTTGTCTCAAGCTATCCAAAGATTCCCGGGCTGTAAAAGAAACGGGAGATACATGTTCAGGTTCACCCATAATCAAGGCTGCTGTTGCTACAAGCTGCTCTGAAAGAGTCCCGTGTGTAATAACAATTACTCCGATCATTTGTCAGTCCTCCAGGCAGTGATAAAGAATACGACTGGCCGAAATTTCATAATCAACTTCAAGACCGGGCAAGCCGAGAGTGCCAAAAATACCCATGGCAATGTCGCTGCCACGAACGGCAAGACCAATTTTTAAACCGCCCCCGGTAACACTTGTCAGGGGGCCGTCAAAAGAACGAAAAATACCATCTATGAGCTGAGTTATCGCATGGCGGTTCTTCATGTTAATAGCGACAAGACCACTGTTTTCGGCGGCGCCGAATGTGTTTCGCAAAATTTTACTTTTAAGATTGTCACCACTGCCGCCAGCTCTGGTTATCACGGCACTGACCCCCTGAGATCTGAGAAAAGTTATCAGATCATCATCAAGATCATTGTCGATCATACTGCAAAGCATGGCTGCTTTGGAAAGCGAAACTCTGCCTTCCTGGAGTAAAACATTCTCAAAAGCAAGCTGGCTCATGTACACCTGGTTCTTTAAATTAACAGTCAATCAGCGAATATTATAGGTTTGCGTCCGACCAATGTCAAGAAAACTAAAAGCAATCTCGATTCGTGCAAACGCCAAATAACGATCATACAAAAATTTTTGCTTTTTTCGTTTATAAAAGACATTTGCATGTCGATAGCTGCAACATGAAAAGTCGCAAAAAATTAGTTTCTACTGCTACAGCCATTCTGCTTTCTGTTGCCAGCAGCGGCTTTGCCCTTGATCTGAGCAATTTTCAGGGGTTTCTTTCGGGCGTTCGAAGAAAGGCTACTAAACCGACGACAACATTTGCAGAGGTTGCTCCAAACGAGCAATCGAATAATTATCGAAGCCTGAATGCCGATGCTTACTACGTGCAGGGCCAGCAGGGGCGCCTTGTAACTCTTGGCAACCAGACACAACGAGACGGCGAGCACTATCTGCTGCCGGCAGACACAAGGATTCCAGGCGAACTCAGGCCACTGCTGACCGAGCGCCTGACCCCTCGTCAGGGTCTCAGCAGCGCCGGCGGAACCGGGGCAACTCTTGTTCCATCGCCGGGGGTTCTTGAGCCAGGAAAAACAGCTATTGGTGTGCATATCCAGACATTTGACCTCTACAATGTCAACGATGTGAAATACACAGATGAAGATTACTTCGATACTACAGTAAGCATGGCTTATGGCGTAGAAAATGGCCTGGAAGTATCTTTTGACAAAACATTTGCCAACCAGGATCGTTTTGACATAGCAGAGCCTGTGTATTTTAACTTTAAATACCAGATTCCGGGCAATGTAACTCTTGGCGGTAATTTTTGCACAGATTCGCAGGCTGGGTATCATTCGGCATGGGTAGCTGCAGGTGTGCCGGTGGCATGGGTCGGACTTGGCGCAAATTTCGGCGCTTCTGATTTCAAGTTCAGCTACAACGGCTACGATCGCATTAAACGAGCAAAGTTTGGCGGCTACAATTATCAGTATGATCGCGGAAAAGGCTACGCCGACCCGGTGTTCTTCATGATTGGCGGAGCAGTTCCTCTAAACGACCATCTGAGGTTTCTTTATGATTTCAACGGCGATAAATTCAGTCTTGGCTTCAGGTTCAACTATCAAAACGCCTTCTATTTGAACGCCGCATACGTTTCAGATGGAGACTACGAAAATCTACCGGGCGCTATCGCCCACAAACAGAGCCAGAACTTTATATTTGGCGGAACTATCGCTTTTTAAAACA
>SABV01000175.1 GCA_009928855.1 Erysipelotrichia bacterium
TGGCATCAAGGTAAATGCAATGATGCAGACCAGCGATCCTTTTGTTTATGCCGTAGGAGACGCTGTTGAAGTAAAAGATCTTATGACAAATAAGCCTGCTCTGATACCTCTGGCCGGGCCCGCAAATCGTCAGGGTCGTATTGCAGCAGACAATATATCTGGCTTGAACCGAGAATATCGCGATACCCAGGGTTCTGCCGTGTGCAAGGTGTTTGATCTGACATTTGCAATGACCGGTTTGAGCGAAAAACAGGCTGTTAAAAACTCTATCCGCTATGACAAGGTGTATGTCCACCCCGCCAATCACGCTTCATACTATCCGGGTGCTACTTCCATAAGTCTAAAAATGCTTTATGATCCGGATACAGCAAAAGTTCTGGGCGCTCAGGCTGTTGGCCTCGATGGCGTTGATAAGCGAATCGACGTGTTTGCCGTTGCAATACGTGCAGGTATGACTGTTTATGACCTTGAAGAGCTTGAACTGTGCTACGCTCCGCCTTATGGCTCAGCCAAAGATCCGGTTAACTATGCTGGTTTTGTTGCTGCAAACATTATCAGAGGGCAGAGCAGGCATGTTCATGTCGTTGACGTTGTGAATTTAAAGCCGGGCCAGAAATTAATTGATGTTAGAACTCCAGAAGAGGTTCAGGCCGGGGCAATTCCAGGGTCTGTGAATATCCCATTGCATGAACTAAGATCTCGATTTTCTGAAATGCCGACTGACAAAGAATACATTCTTTATTGCCAGGTTGGGTTGCGCGGTTATCTCGCTTACCGTATTCTGGCTCAGAATGGCTACAAAGCAGCAAATCTCGATGGTGGTTACAAAACCTACTCGATGGTCAACAAAACAGCAACATACGATAAAATTGCAATGTCTGACGATGCTGGCGGCGCTAGCGAAGAGGCATTAAGTGTTTCTGAACCGCAAATAATCAAAAAACTGGATGTTTCCGGTCTTCAGTGTCCGGGGCCTATCTCCAGGCTGAAAGCAGCAATAGACGAGATTGCTTTTGGGCAGGCAGTTGAAGTTTTATCTACCGACCCTGGCTTTGCTGCAGATGTGCCGGCCTGGTGCCGATCGACCGGAAATAAATGTCTTGTTGTCGAAAAAGCGGCGGGGGGAAAATTCAGGGCGGTGATTGCCAAACATGGGCATGGCGAGTGCATGCTCTCTACTTTGCCTCAAAAACAGATGACAAACGTTATTTTCAGTAATGACCTTGATAAGGCGATGGCGGCATTGATTATAGCCAACGGCGCCGCTGCTGCAGGGTATAAGACAACCCTTTTCTTTACTTTCTGGGGTTTGAGCCTGCTGCGCAAAGAAGCTGAAAAACCGGTTAAAAAAGATCTGGTCGAAAAAATGTTTGGAATGATGCTGCCGAAAGGTGTCGATGGCCTCAAACTCTCAAAAATGCATATGGGCGGTATGGGTACCGCAATGATGCATAGAGTTATGGAAAGCAAACATGTTGCTTCTCTGCATGACCTTTTGCAGCAAGCGATAGACAACAAGGTTAAACTGGTCGCCTGTTCTATGAGCATGGACGTAATGGGTATCAAAGAAACCGAGCTTATTGAAGGCGTCGAGATTGGCGGCGTGGCAATGTATATCGACGAACTTTCAAGAAGTTCAGCGGGTTTGTTTATTTAATTCGATTAGATTTCTGAAAGAGTGGAGCGCTCAAAAATAAGAGCGTTCCACTTTTTTTATTTTATTTTTATTTGAAAACAGGTCATTTTGATGTGCTTCGCAGAGATAATGCGATAAAAATAGCGAAAAAAGCTTTTAACCACTATAAATCGGGCAAATGAAACTGACCGCTAATGTCGATATGTAAAATAGAAAGGGAAAAATAGGCCTGATTCACTTTGAAATCTTGAATAAGGGGGTGCAAAATCTGGTGACAGTTTAGATGGCCTGAAGAATAAGGAATCACGGCACAAGGATGTGCCGCAGACGACAATCAAGGAGGAATTTTATGTCGTTACGAATCAATCAAAACGTTCTTTCAATGCAAACCTATTCAAATCTGACCCAGACTAATTCACGACTCGAAAAGTCAGTGCAGAAACTTAGCTCAGGGCTCAGAATCAATTCGGCCGCCGATGACGCTGCCGGTCTTGCGATCAGCGAAAAAATGCGTCGTCAGATCAGAGGCCTTAATAGAGCGGCGTTGAATGCCCAAGATGGCATTTCAATGATTCAGACAGCCGAAGGCGCCCTTAACGAAGCCTCCAGTATTATGCAGCGCATGCGCGAACTGTCAATTCAGGCTTCTAATGATACGCTTACCAGCAATGACCGCCTCGAAATTCAAAAAGAGGTCAATCAGCTGCGTGGCGAAATCGACAGGATCTCAAGTTCTACTGAGTTCAACACCAAAAAACTGCTGGATGGCAGTCAGTCTGCGCTTGTAAGTTCCAGCTCAAAAGCGGTTACCGGTCTTGTAACTGGTAATGCCAATGGTGGTGGTGATTATCAGGTAAGTATAGCCCTGCTTTCTGGTGGTATTTCTCAGTTGCAGCGCAGCCAGATTTTTACCGACAAAGATACCGGTGAACTCGCCAGTGGCAGCAGCAAACTTCAAGACATCTCACAGTTTTATAACAGCAATGGCGTGTTTGTGCTTGATACTCCGCAAAGTTTGACAATCACAGGTAATTCAAAAGAGTCTTCGGTAGCTGTTGATGCTCAGATGACCCTTGATGAACTGGCTGCCATGATTCAGCAGTCTATTAACAGCAACTCTGGACTTGGTATCTCTAACTCGAGCGCCGGTGTTGTCAGTACTGCTACCACAAATGTTTCTGGCCTCGGTGGTTATCTGCAGGTTCTTTCGGGTTCTGTGGGTGATCAGGGTAATTTCTCGATTACCGGGCCTCTAGAACTTGCTGACGCTCTTGGTTTTGCTGAAGTTAGAGAATCTGAGAACAACCTTGTGCAACTGACTTTAAAAGATTCTCAGGGTTATACAAGAAACATTCGCACCAGTACAGACAGAGCAATGGGGCTTCTCGAAGGAATTGACCTTCAGTTTACCTCTCAGGCCGCTCAAATTGCCGGTGTTGGTGGTATTCAGGAAGGGTTGAATCTTTCTGACGCCCAATCTTTCAAAATATCAGCGGGTGGCACAGTTGTTACGGTTACTGTCGGCGTCGGAAACTGGAGCATGGAAGGTATTGCCAGATCAATCAATGAACAAATCGATGATGTTGGCGTTGCAGGCCTTGAAGCTTCTGTTGTTGACGGCGAGTTGCGTCTCGCCTATGAACCAGAATCTGCATCTATTTCGTCTACTATCAGAATCGGCAGTGCTGACGCCGATACTCTTGGCATCAGAGACGGTCTCTTCAGCGGGTTCTTTCAGGGTGACAAAGACGAAACCAAGGCTATTGAAGGATTCTCTACCTTTAGAGATACTATTACTGCAACTGCCATAGTATTTAACATTGGCGACGGTGGCACTCCATACGCCCTTACGGCTTTTACAACCGTTTCCAGTGCTTTAACTGCGGATATGGTAGATATTAACACTTTCAAGTCTGATGTTAACGGTGAATTGTCTGATAATGACGTAAAAGTAAGAGTCGATGCTGTTAATGGCTCGCTTGCTTTTACTGCTCTCAGAGTTGGCCAGGAAAATCAGAGCGGTGGTCCTGCGGCCGCCAGCAAAGTCTCTCTAAATATTGCTGATGCCGATACCAGAAGCCTTTTCGGTCTCGAAAACGGTACCGCTAAGGGCAGTGGTGATACCAACTTCAGAATTCACGTCGTTGATAATAAGCCGCAATTTCAGATTGGTGCTGATGCGGGGCAGACAATGGAAGTATCTATGGGTAACATGTCTGCACAGGCTCTTGGTATTGATAAGCTCGATCTGACAAGTGTCAGAGGCGCAGAAGATGCTCTGGCAAAACTCAATAAGGCTCTGGACGTTGTTTCGAGTGAAAGATCAAAGTTGGGTGCTTTCCAGAACCGACTTGAGTATTCAATAAATAATATCAACAGCACTTCAAGTAACCTGACCTCTGCCGAATCGCGTATCAGAGATGCTGACATCGCTATGGAAATGATTGAGTTTACGCGCAATCAGATCGTTTCTCAGTCGGGTACTGCAATGCTGGCTCAAGCTAACATGCTTCCTCAGAGTGTACTCTCTCTTCTTGGTCAGTAACAGGTAGTTCTGTTCGCCGTATTTAAATTATTCATCTGCCGAAAAAGGGGCCCAGGCTCTTTTTTCGGCAGATTTTTTTATCTCTGGTTTATTAAAAAAAATATTTTTAAAATTTTGTTAAGAATATTTCAATTTCTGCCGACAGGGTAACGGTAAGCAACTTAATCTAATCAATTGCAAGGATGCGAAATTAGATTTTATTCATGGAGGAACCGGTATGTTGCCATTTCTGGCGGTTGTAAGTTTAAAAATGCGTCGAAACAGACGCAAAACACTCCTGGACAAATTTTTTATTGGTCTGGGGATCATCTCGAATAGACTTGTTTCTATTCTTGGGCTTGAACAAGCCACCGGCAAACCCACATTTTCCTTTTTGCGATTTTTGCAGATTTGATTTAACAAACCTGTTGCTGCAAGTTTTTTATATTTCGCAAGGACGCGATTAAAAGATTCAAGGAGGAATCTTATGGAATGTTACCCCGGCTGTGATTGTTTTTTAATTTTGCTGCGCGGGTAAAACAACTGTTTTCATTATTTCCCAACTTTGATTTTTTAACAGTTCAATCTTTTTTCACGCAGTCGCACGGATGCGCCTGCTTCATGGTTCAAGGAGGAATCATTAATGTCTTTACGCATCAACCAGAACGTTCTTTCACTTCAAACCTATGGCAACCTTACTCAAACTAACTCAAGACTCGAAAAATCAGTTCAAAAACTGAGTTCTGGTCTCAGAATTAATTCCGCTGCCGATGATGCTGCCGGTCTGGCAATCAGCGAAAAAATGCGACGTCAGATCAGAGGTCTCAACCGTGCTGCACTAAATGCTCAAGACGGTATCTCAATGATTCAGACCGCAGAAGGTGCCCTTAATGAAGCTTCGAGCATAGCTCAGAGAATGCGAGAACTAGCTATTCAGGCTGCTAACGATACTCTTACCAGCAACGATCGTCTCGAAATTCAAAAAGAAGTAAACCAGCTTCGCAATGAAATTGACAGAATTTCGCGTTCGACCGAGTTCAATACTAAGAAACTTCTTGATGGAAGCCAGTCAGCACTTGTGAGTGCCAGTTCGACTTCTGTTGCCGGTCTGGTAACCGGTAATGCCAAAGGCGGTGGTGGCGATTTCCAAGTGAGCATTGCTCTTCTTTCTGGTGGTATCAGCCAGATGCACAGAAGTCAGATTTTTACTAAAAAAGACACTGGTGAGCTTGCCGCTGGCAGCAGCAGGTTGCAGGATGTGTCACAGTTCTATGATGCAAACGGCGTTTTTGTTTTGGACACCCCGCAGCAACTGACTGTGACAGGTAATTCGCGTGAGGCAACCATTACTCTTGATGCTCGGATGACTCTGGATGAACTTGCCGGCATGGTACAGCAAGCTATCATAAGTGATTCCGGCCTTGGCATAACTAATTCTAACGCAGGGGTAGTTGGTACTGCCAGCACCAATGTTTCGGGTCTTGGTGGTTATCTTCAGGTAGTTTCGGGAGCAGTGGGCGATCAGGGTAACTTTTCGATTACCGGGCCCTTGACTGTTGCCGATGCTCTCGGATTCTCCGTTGTCAGAGAATCAGAAAATAATCTTGTTCAGGTCACTCTCAAAGATGTGCAGGGCTCTACCAGAAATATTCGTACAAGCAGCGACAAAGTTAGCGGATTGCTTGAGGGTATAGATTTGCAGTTCACTTCTACACCTGCTCAGGTTGCGGGCGTTGGTGGAATACAAACCGGTCTGGCTATTGTTCCGACAGAAACATTTACCGTTTCAGCCGGCGGGCAGACTCTTAACCTCAGCATTGCTTCGGGCAACTGGACCATGGAAGGCATAGCAAGATCGATTAACAGGCAGGCTGCGGCTCTTGATGGCTTTGAAGCATCTGTTGTCGATGGAGAGTTGCGTCTTTCTTATGAGCCAACTTCATCTTCGGTTGCTTCTACTATCAGAATTTCTGCTGCTGTCGCCGAAACTCTTGGCATAAGAAACGGCCTTTTCAGTGGATTTTTCCAGGGTGACAAAGATCCTGACAATGTTATAGAAGGTTTCAGTATTTATCGGCAGAGCGCAGCCACTGCAGTCAGATTCAGTGTTGGAGATGGCGTTGATGCTATAACTATTTCGGCCTTTACAACTCGTGTAAATGCAACTGTTTCAGACATGCTCGAAATGAATGCTTTTAAATCAAGTGTAAATAGCCTGCTGGGTAATAATGGGGTTGAAGTAAGACTGGATGCTGTAAATGGTTCGATGGCTTTCACTGCTCTCAGAGTAGGTCAGGAAAACCAGAGCGGCGCTGCTCCGGTTCAAAGTCGTGTTTCTCTCGCTATAAACGATGCTGCGACTCTTACTAAATTTGGTCTTGAAAACAGCTCTGCCCGCGGAAACGGCGATACCAATTTCCGTTTGCATGTAGTTGATAATAAACCGCAATTTCAGATTGGTGCTGACGTTGGTCAGAATATGGAAGTGTCAATGGGCGACATGTCAGCCCGTGCTCTTGGTATCGACAAGCTTGATATGACCAGCGTCACTGCTGCAGAAGCTTCTCTTTCGAAAATCAACAAGGCTCTGGAAAAAATTGCCGGTGAAAGATCAAAGCTCGGCGCTTTCCAGAATCGTCTTGAATTCTCGATTAACAATATCAGAAGCACTTCAAGTAACTTGACTGCCGCAGAATCTCGTATCAGAGACGCTGATGTTGCGGTCGAAATGATTGAATTCACACGTAACCAGATTGTTTCTCAGTCTGGTACTGCAATGCTTGCGCAGGCCAATATGTTGCCTCAGAGCGTGTTATCGCTTCTTGGGCAGTAAGCACGGCCAACAAACAAGTTAATGCGAACCCGGGCGCGGAATAGCGCGTCTTCGGTGCTGAAGTTTCCGCCCGGGATAATCCAATTCGCAGAGGGGGTGTTGCGTTTATTGAATAGCTGAAGAGTCAATTCCCTGGGGCGATGCAAGGATGCTTCGTCTTATTTTGAACATGGAGGAAGTTATGTCATTACGAATTAACCAGAATGTTCTATCTATGCAGGCTTACTCAAATCTGAGCCAGACTAATTCAAGATTAGAAAAGTCTGTTCAAAGGCTCAGTTCGGGTCTCAGAATTAACTCGGCGGCTGACGATGCCGCTGGCATGGCTATAAGTGAAAAAATGCGCCGTCAGATAAGAGGCCTTAACAGGGCTGTTTTGAATGCGCAAGATGGTATTTCGATGATTCAAACCGCTGAAGGTGCCCTGAATGAGGGCTCCAGTATTGTTCAGCGCATGCGAGAACTTGCAATACAAGCGTCTAACGATACTCTTACCAGTAATGATCGTCTTGAAATCCAGAAAGAGGTTAATCAGCTTCGCGGTGAGATTGATAGAATTTCGCGTTCAACAGAGTTCAACACGAAAAAGCTGCTTGATGGCAGCCAGTCTGCATTGATAAGTGCAAGTTCTAACGCTGTCAGCGGTTTGGT
>SABV01000176.1 GCA_009928855.1 Erysipelotrichia bacterium
AAGGTTATTACAGTAGTAGACGAAATGCTCGATAAAATTATCAACGGCATGATCTGAATGTTTGAAAGAAAAAAGAAGACCAGGAGGCAGGCATTATGCGGATAACCAACCAATGGGTAATCAGTTCGTTCGTAAATCAGGTTAACCGTGTCAGTTCAGATCTGAGTGATATGCAGATCAAGATCAGCTCGGGTAAAAAATATATTAGAGCCTCTGAAAGCCCGATAAATAATGCTCTTTCTATGCAGGGAAATACTGAAGTTGCCGAAAATACTCAGTATATGCGCAATGTGGACCATGTCTCAGACTGGTACAATAATATTGATACTTCTCTGACCTCTATTGAGTCAGTAATTCAGCGCGTCAGAGAACTTGCCGTAGAAGGTGCGAACGACACTCTTGTTCAAGAAGACCGCGACTCTATAGCAAAAGAGATCGACGAACTGATGCTGCATCTGGTAGACATAGGCAATACAACTGTTAATGGCGAATCCATATTTGCCGGTCATGATGTTGATAACAGGCCTTTTGCTGTGATTAACGGTAATACGCCCGGTTATAACAACAATATGGTTACCTATTCTCTTGGAGATGTTCGCAATAAAGTTAATCTGACAAGCCCGGTCGATATCTCGTATTCGGGTGATAACAAGCGACTTACCTCTGAAATTGAGCGCGGCACTATAATTGAAAAAAGTGTTTCTGGTCTCGAGCTGTTTTTCGGTGGGCAGTCGATTTCGCCAACGCCGGGTTTTACTTACGAGGTTCCGCCTCTTGAAAAATCAATGCCTCTGAGCGCCCTTAATTCAGGTAACGGAGTTCAGTCGGGTTTAATTATTATAACTGACCAGAACAATGTCGAACACAAGATCGATTTGACAACCGCGCATCGTCTTGACGATATCATTGGCATAATCAACAACTCAGGCTCTTTTGAAGCTGGTATCGAAGAAGTCCCTTCTGATACGGCGGTATCGCTTGGTATTAACCGCAATGCGGGTTATTCAAGTCTTCTGGTTGGTCTTTCTGATCCTAAAATGTTGTCTGAATTTACCAATCTGTCAGATCTCAATAATGGTCTTGGCGTCGCCGGGGGCTATCTTAGCATAAACACAAGAGATGGCGAAAATCATCGCATTGATATTTCCGGTGCTACGACAGTGGCAGATGTTCTTGCTTCAATAAATGCGGTCGATGGCGGTGCAGCTCTTAATGCCAGATACGATATGATTCATAAACGCCTGGAGATTGAAGATTTGACAGGTGGCACCGGTCAGTTTTCGGTTACTTCGACACGAACACAGCTTTATATAAAAGATACTGAGTCTCAAGTTGCCGATGATCTCGGCCTTTTGCGAAATGTCGGTACTGTCGGCAACCAGATTTTTTCGACTCTTGATTCGGCGATGGAATCTGAACAGTCGCCCCTGTCGCTGCTCAACGGCGGGCAGGGTGTTGAACGCGGTCTGATTGATATCACTGGGCATGATGGTGTTACTTCAAGAATAGACCTGACAAATGCTCTTACTGTTCAGGATGTTATAGATTCGGTGAATGCTCAGGCAGGTGGTCGGCAGACTGCGAGTTTCGACAGCACCAGTAAGAGAATTCTGATAACTGATAACACGGCCGGAACAGAAGATTTCGAAATTACGGAAGCCTCTGGAACATCTCCTATAAGGATTAGAGAGGTTTCTACTGTAACCGCGAATCTTGGGCTTTTAAAGTCAACTAATGGCAACACTCTTGTTGGCGATTCACTCGTGCCTGCTGGTTTAACAGAGGCCAGTCTGCTTTCTGGCCTGGTGCCGCCTCCAGAAAAAGGTTTTATGGTTGTGCGTGGCGCTGATGATGCAGCGGTAAAAATTGACCTGACCGCTGCTACAACAATAAAAGATGTACTCGATGGCATAAATGCCACAGGAAAATTCTCGGCAGTCTGGGAGGTTCCTGAAAACAGATTCGTTGTTGCAGATACCTCGGCTGGCGATGGCTTTTATGGTCTGAAGATCGAAGAAGAAACCAATACCGGGCGCGATCTCGGGCTTATTATCGGTGCCAGCAATCATGTTTCCAATACTATTACCAGTGCGCCGATTCAGGTGCAGTCTTTGCCAACGTTGGTTGGCTCGGTTGATTTGAATCCTTCTTTAACCCTTGATACTGATCTGCAAAGTCTTAATTCAAGCAGAACCTCTAATTCGGGCGTAAGCCTCGGTTACATTCGAATCACTGACAAGGCAGGCAGATTCGCTTCTATAGACCTGCGCGGATGTAAAAGCATTAACGACGTTCTTAAAAAAATTAATGATCCCGTAAATGGTATATACGTAGAGGCAAGAATAAATGCCGATGGCAACGGACTTGAAATCATTGACCAAAACAATGGTGCTGCCGGCAAACTTGAAGTTATCGATATAGACAGCACGTCGGCCGCTGATCTTGGTATTGCCGGTAAAACTGTCGATCTCAAAATTGTGGGTAAAGATGTGGACCCTGCGCTGACTCTGTCAACACAGCTATCTGCTCTTGCCAATGATGTTTTTCCCGGAAAAATATATGTTCAGAGTGGCGATTATTCGGGCGAAATTGATCTGACGGGAGTTAAAACAATTGGTGAACTGGTTGATAAACTCTCAAATACTGACTCGAATTTTAATCTGCAGGCCTGGATATCTGAAGACGGCAAGCGTATCAATCTCACTAATACAGCTGGACAACCTTATATAAAGGTGAGAGATGCCAGCGGTGAGAAGTCTAATGCTGCTTCTGCATTGGGGCTTGGTAACACTCCTTCTGTTTTTACGACTCTTATAGATTTGCGCGATAATCTTTTGCGTGGCGATTCAAAGGCCATTTCAGAAGAAAGCCTGGCGCAATTGGATCAGGATCTCGATAGAATTTTAAATCTTCATGCAGAGGTTGGTGCCAAGAGCAACCGCGCGACAGCAACCAGAGAAAAACAGGAAAATATTACCTTAAATCTAAAGAAAATGCTCTCTTCTGTCGAGGATATAGATATGGCTGAAGCTATTATCAAGATGACTGAGCTGGAAACTGCTTATCAGGCGGCTTTGCAAGTTGGTTCCCAGATCATGCAGATGAGTTTACTGGATTTTCTTAGATAAATGAAGGAAACGCCTTAAAGTATGAAGATTTCCACCTCGAGATTTGGAAAGATTGAAGTTTGTAAAGATGAGATTGTCTGCTTTGAAGAAGGCTTGCTGGGTTTCGGAGATTACCGCCAGTATATAATTCTTAATGCTGATGAAGGTAGCCCTTTTCGCTGGTTACAATGTGTTGAAGACGGAAATCTCGCATTTGTAATTATTGAGCCATTAAATTTCATGTTCGAATATGACATAGAAATATCAGATTCGGATGCCGGGTTTATTGGTTTGACAAAAGCTGAAGACGCGGTTTTGTATGTTATCGTCTCTATTCCTGCGAATCCGAGCGACATGACAGCCAATCTTCAGGGCCCTCTCGTTATCAATGCCGCCAACCGCCAGGGCCGTCAGATAATTTCAAGCAATAGCAGGCACTCTGTAAAGGTGCGCATTCTCGATGAAATGGAAAGAAGAGCGGCCAAATTGAAAGAAGTGCAGAAGTCTCTCAACCCCGAATCTAAGGAGGGTGAGGGCTGATGCTTGTTTTAACAAGAAAAATAAATGAAAAGATAATTATTGGTGACGATATAGAGATTGTTCTGGTCGACATTGGCAAAGACCAGGTCAAGATAGGCATTAATGCCCCGAGAAGCGTTAAAGTCCATAGATGGGAAGTTTACGAAGAAATTCAGAAAGAAAATCGCGAGGCCGCTAAAGTTGCTTCTCTTGACCCGCTCAAGAAGCTGCCTCTGGATATTCTTAAAAAATTTGGTAAAAAAGATAGCTCACTAAAAAACAGATAAAAAACGAGATATTTGAAGAATAAGGAACAAATCTGACTGTAATCGTCGAAAACAGAGCTAATATTGTTTAACTCAATGTTCCGATGATTAACATAGATGGGGAAAAAAAGAAGCTGAAAAGCTATAAAACGGATTGAATCCCCTAAAGTCATGGAGGCAAACCTATGGCCCTGCGTATTAACACAAATGTTACAGCCATGAACGCTCACAGTAATCTGGTGAGAAATGACACCAGATTATCCAGTTCGATCGAGCGACTTTCATCAGGCCTGAGAATCAACCGGTCTGCAGATGATGCGGCCGGCTTGACCATTTCAGAGAAGCTTCGCACACAAGTGCGTGGCATTAACAGGGCCGTAATGAATGTTCAGGATGGCATAAGCCTCATTCAAACCGCCGAAGGCGCTATGAATGAAATTCACAGCATGTTGCAGCGCATGCGTGAACTGGCTCTGCAGTCTGGTAATGACACTCTTACCACCACTGACCGCCTTGAAATTCAAAAAGAAATTTCTCAGCTCAAAGAAGACATCAACAGAATTTCTTCAACTACTGAATTTAATACCAGAAAACTGCTCGACGGTTCTGGCACAGCTGTTGTTTCAAGCAGTGACACCAAGAATATCGACGGTGTTGTCGTTGGTCAGGTGCTCACTTTTTCTGATTTTTCAGTTGTTGTATGGCCCAAGACTGAATATGTGCCAGGCATTGGACAAAAAGTCTACAGTGGAACCGCTGAACAGCAGCGCTCTGCTATTTTTCTGAAAGATGACGGCGAAGTTGCATCTTCAGGCACGACATTGCAGTCGATTGCAAACTTTTACGATGCCAATGGCAAATTTATTCTTGATATTCCACAGACCCTTTATTTGCAGGGTGACAACAGTCAGGGCGAAATAATCGTCAGCAAAGACCTTACTCTGCAACAGTTTGCCGATCGAATTCAAGCAGCAATGACTGAAGACCAGCTCGGAAAAGGGTTGCATTTTGACGGCTCTGAAACTATTTACAGCACATCCGGCGATGATGCCGGGCAGATGACTGTTGTTTCGGGCAGAAATGGCGAACTTGGCCGCATTAATTTTACGGGCGAAGAAGACCTGATCAAGGCTCTTGGATTTCAGGCCGTTATCGCTGCAGAAGACCCCGTTTATTCAATTGCTGTAACCAACCTTGGTATTCCGTTTGGCGAAAGAACAACTCTTGCTACGCAAATTTCCGGACATCGTGCTTCTGGACTTATCGCCGGTATCGACCTGATGTTTGAACCTCCTCTGTCGGCTCAGGCAAAAACCAGTGCTGCGCAGATGGGCATCTCTATTGCTTCAGGCTTTAATTTTTCCGTTGATGATTCAGTTTCTGCATCTGCTACTGCGGTTATCGTAACCGTTTCCAGTGGTGTCTGGAGTATGTCGCAGGTTGCTTCTATTATCAATGATCAGCTGGTTGCCGGTAACAGCCTTGTAAGAGCTGGTGTTAATGATAGCAACGCTTTAGAATTTACAACCCAGAACACCGGTTCTGCTGCCTACGTTTCGATTTCTTCTACTTCTGACATTGCAAATCCATTGCGCATCGCAGATGGCCGTTATATAGGCACCGGTGGTAATCCTGGGGTTGCAAATGGTTTTGCGACAATAACCAACTATGATATGTCGGTTGGCGGGGTAGCCGGGACTGCTGTTACTTTCAGTATTACAGACAGACACAGCACTGCTGCTTCGACTGTGATTGCGCTGACCGGCAATTATAGTGTTGGCGGTTTGACCTCTGTGGTTGACGCTATCAATATGCAGATCGGAGCTAATGGGCTTCAGATTATTGCTGAAAACAACAATGGTGTTTTGTCGCTTCGGTCTCTTGAGACGGGCGTAGAATCAAACTTTACTATAACTGATCAGAGCGTTAACCCTGGTAATCTGGTTGACGTTCTCAGAATGAGCGAGGGCTCAACAATTTCAGGATTTGACGGTAATCCGGTAAGCCAGGCTTTTGCTTACGATGAGTCTTGCACCCAATACGGGTTTGCCGTGGTAGAAAGTCCTACAACCGTAGCGGATGACGATCTGCGGTTTTATATCGCCGATCTGGATGGCAATCGAATGACGATAAGCATTCCGGCGGGTATTGCAAGTGCTGGCAACTCATTTACTTCGATAACTGATGTTGCCAATATGATAAATTCACAAGCCTCATTGAATGGCGTTAAAGTGAACGCCGAGATTCTTACTGCAACCCAGACAATCAAAATTTTCTCGACCATCCCTGGGGAAGACGGAAAAGTAGTATTTACCGATCTCAGCGCTTCTGGCTCTGCAAATACCCTGAAATCAGTTTTAAATCTTGATCCTGTTGCTTACCAGAACGGTGTCAGTAACTATGAATTCAAACTTCATGTCAAAGATACTTCAATTCAGTTTCAGATTGGTGCTAATGAAGGCCAGACCGCTCAGGCATATATTGGCAGAACTGACTGCAAGGCACTTGGAATAGAAGATCTTGATTTGACTACTGTGAAGGCCGCTGAAATTTCGCTTGGACTGGTAGATAAGGCTTTGCAGCGTGTTTCCTCTGAACGTGCAAGACTTGGCGCTATCGAAAATCGCATGAATTACACCAGTAACAGTTTGCGAGTGGCCCTGCAGAACGTGACTGCGGCTGAGTCTCGCATTAGAGACGTAGATATGGCAGCGGAAGTGATAGAAATGACCCAGTCTCAGATTCTTCAGCAGGCCAGTAACGCAATGGTTGCGCAGGCTAATGCTTCTTCTCAGTCGGTGCTTGACCTTCTTCGCTAGATCTATCAAATTTAACAGACTTGCAAAAAGACCGCTCGAAATGGGCGGTCTTTTTTTTTGCCTTTTTTGCTTTTTAATAGTATTATTTTGTAATAGTATTATTTTGTGTTAGAATTTAAGAAATATAGTATTAAAAAAGAATTTTCAAGGAGCTGTAATATGAAAATACTTGTGGTTGGTGGAGTTGCAGGTGGAGCCAGCGCGGCTGCAAGGCTCAGGAGGCTGAATGAGCAGGCTGGAATAATTCTTTTTGAGCGTGGAGAACATATTTCGTTCGCCAACTGTGGCTTGCCTTACCATATCGGCGATATTATCGAAGAGCGCGAAAAGCTTCTGGTGACAACTCCAGAGGCTATGACAGAAAAATTTAATATTGATGTCCGTACTAAAAACGAGGTTCTGCGTATAGATCGAGCCAAAAAAGAAGTGGCGGTTAAAGATCTTCGAACCGGAAGAGAATACACCGAGTCTTATGACTACCTGATTTTGAGCCCGGGTGCTTCGGCAATCAAGCCGCCTATAGCTGGTATCGATCTGCCCGGGATTTTTTCTCTGAGAAACCTTGAAGATATGGACAGGATTAAGGCTGCTGTTAAGGGAAAAAAATCTGCGGTTATAGTTGGTGGCGGTTATATTGGTCTCGAAATGACCGAATCATTGCACCATGCCGGACTTAAAGTTACTCTGGTTGAACTGGCAGAGCAGGTAATGGGACCGGCAGACCCCGAAATGGCTTCGATGCTTCATTCTGAAATTTCAATGAACTCTGTAGATTTAAAGCTTGGCCAGTCGGTTACCAGCTTTGTAAAACATGGTGACGGTCTAAAGGCTATTTTGAGCTCTGGAGACAAGATCGATGCTGATGTGGTTGTTATGGCGATTGGAGTCAGACCCGAAAACAGTCTGGC
>SABV01000628.1 GCA_009928855.1 Erysipelotrichia bacterium
GGCGGTGTACCGCGCAAAATCTGGTTCGACAACGCTTCAAGTCTGGTCAGTAAAATAAAAGAAGACGGTGAGCGCGTCTGCACCGAACTTTTTCTTCGCTTTAAGAATCATTACAACTTTGAAGCGGTTTTTTGCAATCCTTCTGCTGGTAATGAGAAAGGCAATGTCGAAAATAAGGTTGGCTATATCAGGCGCAACATGTTCGTTCCGGCTCCACGATTTCTTGATGTCGAGGCTTTCAACCGCCATCAGCTGAAGCGTTGCGATGAAGACATGCAACGCCAGCATTATCATAAAGAGAAGCCTATATCAGAACTTTTCGCAGAGGAAAAAGCCCTGCTGTTGCCACTGCCGGTTACCAGATTCGAGGTCTGCCGACATTTTTCTGCCAGGGCCGATGCTTGCGGAAAAGTTCATCTTGATGGCAACAGGGTGTATTCTACCAGCCCATCTTTGGCAGGCTCTTCTGTTACTGTTAAGATTACAGCGCACAGCATACACATACTGGACTCTGACCTGAAAGAAATCGTTGAGCACAAAAGGCTTTACGGCAATAAACATGAGAGTATGTGCTGGCTGCCTTATCTGAATCAGCTTTCCAGAAAACCGGGCGCATTGAAATACACTCCCGTTTACGCAATGCTGCCACAAAATCTTCAAAAGTGCTTAAGCTCTGCTTCCAAGACTGACCGAGGAAGGATTCTGAAGACTTTGGCTGACCTTACCAGCCAGCATGGCTTTGAAAATGCGATGACTGCTGTGAGCAATTCGATAGAAATTGGCGTTACAGATCCCGACAGCATTATCGCGACCTCAAACAGAATAAACAGCATCGATAAAGAACTGAGCCCAGTTGGGCTGCCTGAAGGCATCCCAGAAATTCCTCCCGTCAGGTCCACCGCCGCCGATTATGATTTATTGATGAAAGGCGGCCACTGATGTTCGAAAAAGAAATAATCGATTGCTGCAAAGTTCTGAAACTCGGGTCGTCAATGGCACAAACCAGCAAAAACATTGACGCGGAAACCCACCAAGAGTTCCTGCATAAGATTCTGCTTGAAGAAATTAAGAGAAGAAACGAAGCGAAGCGCGTTAGATACCTGAACTCTGCAGGTTTCTATTCGATTAAAACCTTTGAGGGGTATCGGTTCGATGAGATCAAGTTGCCGGCGGCATTATCGCCAGAAAGTATTAAAAGTGGCGATTTCATTGACAGGAAAGAAAACCTCGTGCTTTACGGCAATGTTGGTGCCGGTAAAACTCACATGGCCACGGCCATTGGCGTAAACGCATGTAATTCAGGCAAAGAAGTAAAATTCTTTCGAACCGCCGCACTGGTAAACTACCTCAGCGAACAAAAGGCTAAGGGAAACCTCACAAAGGCGCTCAAGGCAATTAACAAGGCCGACCTGTTAATTCTTGATGAGTGGGGATATGT
>SABV01000629.1 GCA_009928855.1 Erysipelotrichia bacterium
GAAAATGAAAATGAATTAAACGCGCGATAATCCTGACCAACCAGGCAATAAAAGCACTGGCTGTCGAAAAGTGCCTTGCGGCCGATACGCTGAATATCTATCAGAACTGAGCCTGAGGCTGAACCTCATCACGAAGAAGCCTGCGCAATACTTTACCGATGGCTGATTTAGGCAAATTATCACGAATTTCTATATCTCTGGGAACCTTGTAATTGGCCATGTTTTTGCGGCAAAAGTCTATAAGTTCGTTGCGGTCAATGGTTTGCCCATCGACAGGCACGACAAATGCTCTGGGAACTTCGCCACGGGTAAGGTGTTTAATGCCGATCACAACCGCTTCCTTAACAGAAGGGTGCTTAAAAAGAACTTCTTCTACCTCACGGGGGTAGATGTTGTAACCACCGCTGATTATGAGATCTTTTTTACGGTCGGTAACGTAAAAATAGCCGTCTTCATCTCGACAACCGATATCTCCGGTATAAAGCCAGCCATCCCGCAAAACCATTTCGGTCTGGCCGGCCTGTTGATAATAACCAGCCATTACCTGGGGGCCACGAATGATTATTTCGCCATGTTCACCAATACCAAGATCTTTAACGCCATATTCAACGTCAACGATTCTGACTTCAGTCGATGGCATAGGCAGGCCAATTGAACCGGGTTTGCGATTCTTGATTATTGGATTAAAATGAGTGACCGGCGAAGTTTCGCTCAAACCGTACCCTTCTATGATTCTGGCGCCAGTTTTTTGCTCAAAAAGCTCCATCTGTGCAACCGGCAAAGGCGCCGACCCAGAAATAATCAAGCTCAGAGAAGAAAGATCATAGGAATCAATATCTTTTTGACTGAGGCAGGCACCGAAAATAGAAGGTGCCGAAGCCATACAGGTGATTTTGTCAGTTTCAATAAGGCTGAGCAAGGCACGGGGAGTGAATCTGGTAAGCGGCACCATTGTCGAACCAAGAACAACGGGCAATAAGATAGTAACTGTCAATCCATAAATGTGAAAATAGGGCAAAACGCCGACGAATTTTTCCTGGCCAGGTCTGAGCACATGAAACATCTGCTGGCATTGCAGAGCGTTGGCGCAAAGGTTGGCGTGAGTCAGCATGCAGCCTTTAGAAATACCGGTGGTTCCACCTGTGTATTGCAACAATGCGAGATCTTTGCCCGCGTTAATGTTGTTGCAGGTGTAGCCCTGATTTTTTTCAAGCAATGTCTGCCAAGGAAAAAAGCAGGCGCTTTCTGAAGCAATAAACTGAGAATTACCGTCTGTCGTAACGACAAAAACCTTTTCAATGCAAGTCTGATTTATAACTGCCGCGACCTTTGGCAGTAACTGATCAGAAGTTATAACAAACTTTGCCCCAGAATCGTTGAACTGGTGAAGAAGTTCAGTCTGAGAATAAAGCGGGTTAGTCATTACACCAACAGCTCC
>SABV01000630.1 GCA_009928855.1 Erysipelotrichia bacterium
ACGATTCACTAACTGGTTGTTTGATTTTCATAGCGCACACCCCAAGATGGCCGATGACGTTAAATGACATGGCGATAAAACCGGGACACAGGGAAAAAAGTCACATTCATCAGAGTCAGGAAATTCTTCTGAAACGTCATAGAATTCAGGCTGAGAATCAGCCTCGCGCTGAATTCCTGACGACATCTGCCGTATGCCAGCGCTTTCAGCCTTAAGATGCCCGGCCATTTGAGTAATCTGATTCTGAATCGAAGCACAGATAGCCTGCAGGCGCCGCTGCTCAGCTTCAGCAAGATCCTGAGGTATGATCAGGCTGCCGAATTCATCCAGCGCGGCTTTTATAGCTGACAGTCTGCTTTCAAGGGCTTTTAATCTCGCTGAATAATTCGGCGAACACTGCTGTTCTTTATTGAAGAACGGATCAGCAAGCAGTCCGGGTTTTTCTCCATCTGAAGCCGACCGCCAGGTCTGAATCAGCAACTGGATTTCACGCATTTTCAGAGAGTGTTTTTCTGCAGCTGCCAGAATAGTATCCTGGTCTTCTGCACTGACAGCGGTAAGCAGGCGAGCAACCATCAAGTTGATACGGCCTGACGCAAGAAATTGGCGGGCAACAGAAGAAAGGCGTAGCAATGAGCGACGCCCGATCACCCATTCCTTGCGGCGACCCAAAATATTAGCAACACAACGAACCGTCAGACCATCATCCTTGATCATTGATTCTATGACCATGGCCTCATCAACTGCGCTGATAGTCCGCTTCGGACTATTGGCCTCAAGCAGAAATCGCTTCGGGTTCAGACCATCAGTACAGCACTCGACAAGAACCGGAACGCGGTCGATGCCAGCCTGCTTCCAACGATCAAGGCGCTTGAAACCATCGATAACTTCGTAGTGGCCGTCTTGCAGAACAACGCGAATTGGCATATCACACAGTTCTGACACCTTAACGCGGGAAGCGCCGGAACGAAGATCGCGCCAACTAGTGGCGATCTCATGGACCGGGAGAAATAGCAGACTGCTCCAGAAGCTTTCTGAAGCGTGTAAAACTGTTCCATGAGGTGTTTTTTTGCCATTTTTTTTCATGGTGGGTGCTCCTGATTGTAAAAATTGAGGTTTGGTCGTAAGAACACCACACCATTAGACTGATTTAAATTATCTGTAACCGGCATTGTCGGGGATAAAATGTTGTACCCCGCCAAGGACTTTGTCAGAAGCTGAATTGCAAGCGAGGCTGACAGAAAAATGACTGCAGAATGAGGCTTTGCTGCTGCCATGGACCGCTTCAGGGTAGATAAAAACAGGAGTAAAATCGAGAGAGGAGCTGAAAGCGCCTTCAACCAGCGCCGCAGGGTTGAAACATCAGGACCACCAATTTCACCGTCTTCGATTCGACGCTCGCGACTATGCTGATAGCTACGCAATGCCCGCTCAATG
>SABV01000631.1 GCA_009928855.1 Erysipelotrichia bacterium
ATTGAGTCTCGCCAGCCGGAATGGCGGAATTGGCAGACGCACGGGACTCAAAATCCCGCGCCCCTCAAAGGCGTGTCGGTTCGACCCCGACTTCCGGCATTGATAGAAGATTTTTTAAGGTTTCATAACCTACAAAAGCCCGCTGATAAAGCGGGTTTTTTGTTTGCCCGGACTTTATAAAACGCCATGATATCGCGTTGCGTTACACCTCAAAATGGTATAACTTTATAGTGTAACCAGCAAATGTCTGTGGTTCGCGGTCATCGGCGGCGACTTGTCCGGGTTTGTTCTGGTTGGAGTTATCAGCAGCGGTTTCTTCAGAAGACCCAAATTCCGGGACTTTGAGAGTAGTCTTAAAAACGTCGCCTTCAATTAACTCCGGGTCGGTACCGCCATATATCCGACCGTATTTCATAAGATTACGCACACCTGAACCAAGTTCGTCTGCCAGGCCTGCGGTGGAAAAGACCGCTTTCGGTCATGGCCCGACCGTTTTTTCTATCGTGGTTGCCGCCAGAAGGGTGGCGATATTATTGACCTGATAATGATGGTCGAGGGCGTTAACTTCAAAACAGCCCGCGACATCTCAGGAAAGCCAATTGCTCTCAGACTTAACTATACTTCTTCACCCGCCAGGCTTAATCTGAAGCAGATCGAGCCACCCCCAGTCACCTGGCAGAATGTGGCCGGTGATTTTGTCGAAAGATCACACCAGTCATTATTGAAAAACGAGCCGATATTATCCTGGTTGAGATTTAAAAGGTTGATTGAATGGTATGCTGAACTTTTCAGAAGGCTTTGCAATCCTTTGGATTGCGTTGCAAGGTCCTATGATGCTGGTAAGATCAGAAAACAGGAGTTCATCTTACATAAGACGCTCTCTGTTTAGACCTTTGCCCATTGTCATTATGACTTGAGCCGGTCGCTGGCGGTTCGCAACTATTCAGAGGGCGTCCCCTTTATTCTGGGCAATATTTATTACAAAAAAAGTGGCGGCCGGTATGCCTTGGAGACCCTTATAAATAGGCGTTTCCGTGATTCTGCTCAACGGAATATAATGCGGGTTTCCGCGGTCGCTTGGTATGAACCGATAGAAGGATGCTTTGCCAAGTCTCAGTTTGGCTTATTCAGATTTCAGAAATATTGCTCTTAGCTTTTGCTGCAACTCGCTTCTGGTAATGGCGAAAGTCTGGTCTATGTCGGCGATATTACAGTCGCCTTGCTGCATCAAAGCCTGGTTTATTATTGGAAGCTGATAAGCAGAAACTTTAATCATCTGACCAGCCAACTCATCATTGATACAGATTTCCTCGGGCGGCATGCCTTTCATACCGATTATTTCAGGGTATAACAGCAGACCTCTGTTAATGCCAAACCTGATTGAATAGGCTATCATCTGATATAAATCGCTCTGACCAATACTGCTTGGCTTATCAT
>SABV01000632.1 GCA_009928855.1 Erysipelotrichia bacterium
TTGTTGAACTCAGCCGCTGGCGCGGCAGCTGAAGGGGCAAAGAAAGAATTTTGCTGGTACTGTGGCATCTGGTTTCCCCTCCGCTTCTTTTTGTTGTGTAAACTCCTCGATTGCCGGGTGTTTGCCCGGTGATTCAACTTGAGGAGATAAAAAATGTTACCACAGGAAGAGCAAAAACTTGCACAACTTTTCGACCAGATGGTCAAGGCGCTGAAGAGGCAGGGGATGAGCGAAAGAACCATCGGTGCCTATAGTCGGGTAGTGTTTCGACTGGGAAGTTTTTTCGATAGATGCCCTGATGAACTTGAAAAGAAAGATTTAAAAAAGTATTTTGATTATTTGATTGGCACCCGCTCCTGGAGCACTGTCAGGGCTGACAGATGTGCCATGCAGTTTTTCTGGAAGCATGTTTTAAACAGAAAATGGAAATGGGTGAATATTGTTAAGCCGCCGCAGATCCGCCCGATTCCAGATGTTTTGACGGTTGCGGAGACCGAAAAAGTAATCAACGCGGTGAGGGAACTGCGTTATCGAATTTTCCTGTTTACGCTTTACAGCATGGGCCTAAGGCTTAAAGAGTGTCTTTCGCTGAAGGTTTCCGACATTGACAGCGAAAGAATGCAGATCCACATTCGAAACGGAAAAGGGCGCAAAGACCGGATGGTTCCGTTGCCGGTGGCAACTCTGAAAGCTCTGCGTTTTTTCTGGAAAACCCACCGGAACCCCGAAATGCTGTTTCCCAACCAGCGCGGAAGTGCTTCCACCATCAAAAAAACAAGTGGGCACATGCATTATGCCGCAGCTCAGCAGGCTTTTAAATGCGCCATAAAAGATTGCGGCATCAGCAAAAGAATTACGATCCATTCCCTTCGCCACAGTTTTGCAACCCATCTGGTTGAATCGGGGGTGCATCTGAGGCTGATTCAGGAGCTTCTGGGCCATGAAGACCCTAAAACTACGCTGCTTTATACGAAAATCAGCGAGGTTTCGGCTCAGAACCGGGCCCAGGAAGTTAACAGCCTGGTTAACCGGATTCGGCTGAATTACAACGAAAAACCATGAGGCTCGCCGAGCTTTTTGCGCAATATGGTTCGCAGCTGAAACAGAGCTGCGCAAAGCGTCTTTTACCCTCACACCGCCGGATGATCAGCGCGGTTTTATCATGTCGAACCGCGCAGGCCGGGGAAATGTTCGTTCGGTGCCCGGATTGCGGGCGCTTTGAATGGCGGGCGAAATCCTGCGGAAATCGAAACTGCCCGGCCTGTCAGAATCATGAAACCAGTGTGTGGCTCAATCGGCAGCAGAATAAGCTGTTACCGGTTCCGTATTTTCTGGTTACCTTTACCGTGCCAGCTTTTTTGCGGCAACTGGCCTGGCAAAATCAGAGAGTTTTCTATTCCTGTCTTTTCAAAGCTTCGACAGTGGCACTGCGAAAA
>SABV01000177.1 GCA_009928855.1 Erysipelotrichia bacterium
TGATAAACTAATAAATTGAGGTAATTGTATGGAAATTAAAATTCTCAAAGATGATGAAATTCGCTCAAAGGTAAGCCAGCGTTATGGCAGTGTTGCCAAAGCAGGCAGTTCATGCTGCAGCGCTCCAGCCAGCGGATGTTGCCAACCACAGATAAGTCAGATTGGATCTGAAAAGCTGGGTTATTCAGCTGATGAAATGTCTTCGGTGCCCGAAGGAGCCGATATGGGCCTTGGCTGTGGTAATCCGCAGGCTATAGCCAGCCTGAAGCCTGGCGAAAACGTTCTCGATCTTGGTTCTGGCGGCGGCTTCGACTGCTTTCTGGCTGCAAAAGCCGTAGGCCCTGCCGGGATGGTTATTGGAGTGGACATGACCCCAGAAATGGTCAGTAAAGCCAGAAAGAATGCTGTTAACGGTGGTTACAGCAATGTTGATTTCAGACTTGGCGAAATCGAGCATCTTCCGCTCGCTGACAACAGCGTTGATGTAATTATATCAAATTGTGTAATCAACCTTTCCCCAGACAAGGAAAGCGTTTTCCGCGAAACTTTCAGGGTGTTGCGTAGCAACGGACGTATTGCCGTGTCTGACGTTGTTGCCTTCAAACCGCTCACCGAAGAACTTCGTGGTAATCTAGATGCCTATTGCGGTTGTATTGCAGGTGCCGCAACTGTCAATGAGCTGGAAGCTCTTCTCAAAAAAATTGGTTTTAAAAATGTCAGCATTGAAATTAAACCAGAAAGTCGAAATTTCATCAAAGACTGGTTTAAAGGCGCTGAAGATTTTGTTTGTTCTGCAAACATCACAGCAGGCAAACCCTGAGCTCAAGAAATGGTTAAAAGTTTGCAGCACACAATGATTGTAAACTTTTAAGAAATATTTAAAACCATCATTTCACTGCGTGGCGAAATACGATACGCTTAATTCTTATGTTGTAGTAAATTTCTAAACAACCGAGTATTAGCCGCAATAAAGTCGATTAAAACACCTGGAGGTTTCCAAAAATGACAGAAGACGTTAAACCAGGAATTGGTTTTTTTGAAAAGTATCTCACCCTCTGGGTAGTTCTATGTATGGCAGTGGGAATAGCCATTGGCAAATACCTTGCGTTTATTCCGGCATTTCTTGGCAAACTCGAATATGCAAACGTTTCGGTGCCAATTGCGGTCTTGATATGGGTAATGATTTACCCGATGATGATGAAGGTTGATTTTCAGAGCGTTAAAGATATCGGCAAAAACCCGAAAGGGTTGTTTGTTACCTGGGTGACCAACTGGTTAATCAAGCCTTTTACCATGTATGGCATCGCCGCATTCTTTTTCTACGTAGTGTTTAAGTCAATTATCCCGGCACACCTTGCCAAAGATTATCTGGCAGGCGCTGTTCTTCTAGGTGCCGCACCATGCACCGCCATGGTTTTTGTCTGGAGTTATCTTACTAACGGTAACGCTGCATACACGGTCGTTCAGGTTGCTACTAACGATCTTATAATACTCGTTGCCTTTACACCTATAGTCGCTTTTCTTCTTGGAGTGACCGGTATATCAGTTCCGTGGAACACCTTGATTCTATCTGTTGTGCTGTTTGTAGTAATTCCACTCGCTTTTGGGGTTGCTACGCGCATGCATGTTATAAAAAAACACGGCCTTGCTTACCTCAACGACACCTTTCTGCCCAAATTCAACAATATTACCATCGCCGGCCTTCTGTTGACACTGGTAATCATTTTTTCTTTTCAGGGCGATATCATCATCAACAACCCTCTTCATATACTATTGATAGCAATTCCTCTGACAATTCAGACTTTTTTGATCTTCTTCATTGCCTATATAGCCTGCAAATGGCTGAAACTCCCGCATAACGTGGCTGCTCCAGCCGGCATGATCGGCGCTTCAAACTTTTTCGAACTGTCAGTCGCCGTTGCCATAGCCCTCTTTGGACCAACGTCACCTGTTGCTCTGGCAACAATCGTCGGCGTGCTCGTCGAAGTTCCGGTAATGCTCATGCTGGTAAAAATTGCCAACAATACCACCCGCTGGTTTCCTGCAGAAGCACTCGGAAACAATAAATAAAGATTAAAAATGCTAAAAATCAGAGTCTATGAACTGGCCATGTGCAGTTCTTCTAGTGTTTGGTTTTTGGCCGAAAATCGCCGGGGCAAACCGGCAGATTGTCTTTTATGCAGCTTTCTGTTAGACTTGAACTTGTGAATAAATCACCCGGGAGCTTCATTTGCGTCTGAACCGAATAACCTCAGATATTATTGCGTCAATAATGTTGTTGGCTGTTTTTGCCGCGCTTTTTACGGGGGTTTTTCACGAAGCTTCTCACGAATCAAACTCAATGTGCGCTAACTTCTCGACCGACTGCCTGATTTCTTCTGCTGACGAGGGTGAGCACTGTCACTCTCATCATCAGACATGTTCAAGTCTGTCGTGCACGCAAGGCAGCGTTTTTATCACCGAATCAATTTATCGCTGGCAGAATTTTGCATCAATCGAACTTTTTGTTCTTTTTTCATGCAAATTTGCATTGCCCATAATTCTTACACGTTTTTTCAAACCCCCCATCGCCACCGCTTGCTAATCAGACGTTTTTAATCACCTGACATGCTAATGCGGAGGTTTTTATGCGCACCTTTTTGCGTCATTTTATTTTTGTAACTTTTTTAGTTTCACTGACATGCCCGTCTTTTTCACTTACCCTGCCCGAGGCCCTTGATATGGCTAGAAAGCACCCTGTTCTAAAGCTTCATGATCTCAAAATTCAGGGTCTGCAATATGAAGCCATTGACTCTTCGGCCCGTGGCCCTGCTAATCTGGCAATTACCTCAGAGAATTTTGGCGGCAAAACCGGGTTTTCTGAGCTCGAAACGACACTGGAAATATCGCTTCCTCTTGCGGATTCACGCAGAGTAAATGCCCGAAAAAAACTTGCAGAATCAAATATCAGACTTGGCAAGCTCGAAAAGGAAACAGCCAGATGGCTGATTTTGAGCCAAACAAGGCGGGCATTTAATCGCGCGCTGGCAATCAAAGCCCTTACAGACAAAGCAAAAGAAAACATTGATAATTCAGAAAAGCTCTTGAATGCATCCAGAATCATGGTTGAATCTGGAGCGGTTGCCGAGCAGGAAATTTATCAGGCAGAGCTCGTAGTTAAACAGGCAAAATTTGATCTTCAGTCTCTCTCAGGGACTCTTGAAGAAGCAAAGGCTGAGCTTGTTACCTCAATGGGACTTGAATCAATGACAGAGATAGAACTAACCGGTTCAATCACAGCTGAGCTCGAACTCGAACCCTTTGATGAAATTGAAAAATTTATCATCAATTCACATCCTGAAGTGGCAACCCTGCAGGCCGAAACAGGCAGAACACAGGCCCAGCTGAATTTGATCAGAAGCGAAAACAGACCCATCTGGAGCATTACCGCCGGAGCTCGAAATCTGGGTGAAACCGGCAATAACGATTTTCTGATCGGATTTTCAGTAGAAATCCCGCATAGCCGAGATAACAAAGGCGAAAGAGCGGCGCTTAAAACTGATCTTGATCGCCTGGCTCTTGAAAAACAGAATTCACAAAGAGAACTGCGACTCAAACTTAAAAGCGCCATACAGAAATTTAAACGACTTCAGCAACAGGCAATCGAGCTTCGAGACGAAATTCTACCCAGCGCTTATCAGCTTTTTGAGCTATCGCTCACCGGTTATCAACTCGGCAAAACTGACCAGTTAGTCGTTTTACAGGCACAGAAAGAGTTTCTCAGCCAGAAAGAAAGCTACCTGCAGCGCCTCGATGAACTCTATGAAGCGGCTGACTCAATCGAAAGTCTGGCCGGTCGGACCGACCTGAACGACAGCTTTGCTGTAACAAATTAACCTCACACTCTTACCAAGGATATAGATATGAAAAAACTTTATAAATCAGTATTTTCGATTATTCTGCTTCTGGCGGTCACAACCATTTTCTTTTCTGGCAGGCTGTTCAGTCAAACCCATAATCACAAGCCCGGCGAATCATGCAGTGCAGACGCCCACTCAGATCACAATAACAAGCCAAAGGCAGCAACTATCGATCCTCACGCAGGTCACAACCATGGTTTTGAAACAGTAGAAGCAGACCCACATGCCGGTCATGATCACGCGAGTCACGCAAATGTCGGCAGCACTCCAATCGAAAAGCTGTATGAAGAAAAATGCGAACACGACATTAAAACAATTGATTGCGACGAGTGCCGCTATGAACTCGGAGCGGTAAAAATCACCGATCAGGTCAAAAATTTGCTGAAAACCCAGATTTTATCGCAGGTTCAAAAGACGCGCAAAATCAGCTTCAGAGGCGAACTGGAATACGACAATCAGTTTTTCCGAACTGTTACCAGCATACTCCCGGGCCTGATAAGCTCAATGCCAGTGCGCAAGGGCGACATTGTCGAACAGGGGCAGGTCATTGCAACAATCGAAAGCCATGAACTATCTCATGCCGCTCTTGAGCTGCAAAAACAGCTTGCCGAACTTGAGCTGGCACAAAAAAAACTTGCCCGCGAAGAAATGCTGAACCAGAAAAAGGTCGGCTCGATGCAGTCAGTGCAGGAAGCGCGCGCCGCAAGAGACCTGATCGCACTCGAAATCAAATGCAACAAAGAAAAGCTTGCCATGTTCGGCCTTACTGACAAAGAAATTGAATCTATTGCTGCAGGTCGTGGAAAGTCGATACAAAAAGGCCACTTACAGATTACCTCACCAATTCAGGGCAGAATCGCGAACATTTATACTAATATCGGCGGCGCTGTTAACGAGCAGCAGGCTCTTTTAGATATCGTCAACATAAAACAGCTCAGAGCAATTGGGCAAATCAAAGAAGCCGATATTTCTTCTGTAATCATAGAGCTGAAAAAAGGCAGCCTGAGTGGCTTCATTTCCACCCAGGCTTTTCCCGGAAACCTGTATCCGGTTAAAGCGGTCAGCGCTGATGCCGGTCTTAAAGCAGCTACCCGCATGCTCGAAATCCAGCTGGCAGTAAAAAATCCTGATGAAATGCTTCGGCCGGGAATGTTTATCGAAGGAACACTTAATATTGGCAACGCAGCAACAAAACCTGTTTTGCCGGCCTCTGCTGTAATGGAAGACGAAGGCAGGCATTTTGTTTTTATCAAACATGATGACTCAATGTATTTCCGCCGAGATGTCATCATCGAAGAACAGCATAGCGACACTATTACTATAGGATCAGGCATTCAGGATGGCGACGAAATTGTCGTAGAAGGCTCTTTTCTACTTAAATCAGACATTCTGCGTGCCAAAATGGGCGCCGGATGCGCGCATTAAGGAGAAAATGCCATGAGCAGGCTTTTAAATTTTCTGCTGACGCAGCGGTTTTTTGTATTTCTCCTTACCCTGGTTCTTATAGTAACCGGGATAGTTTCATGGTACCGCCTTCCGATCGATGCCTTTCCTGATGTTACAAATGTTCAGGTCATGGTTCTGACAAAGGTTCCGGGCCTGACTTCAATTGACGTAGAACAACGCGTAACTTTTCCGATTGAGCAGCACATGGGCGGCCTGCCGAGAGTTAAGCAGGTGCGCTCAGTATCAAAGTCTGAAATTTCACAGGTAGTGGTGATTTTTGAAGACAACGTAGATATTTATTTTGCCCGCCAGCAGGTATTCGAGAGACTTGCCGAAGCCAGAGAATCGCTTCCCCCAGGCTCTGAGCCAGAGATGACGCCGATCAGTACAGGCCTTGGCGAGATATTTCAATACACCCTCGACAGCGATGTGCTTAGCCCCACTGAGCTGCGAACTCTTCAAGACTGGGTTGTCGCTCCGCAACTAAGAACCATTGAAGGAGTAACAGAAATCAACAGTTTTGGGGGGTTTGTAAAACAGTATCACGTGCTGGTACAACCACTTGCCCTTGAAAAGTATGACATTTCTCTGCGCAATGTAATTGAAACAATTGAAGCCAATAATGCCAATGCCGGTGGATCATTCATTGTCAAAGACTGGCAGCAGACCTTTATTCGGTCGCTGGGACTGTTGAAAAACATCGACGACATCGGCAACATTGTTATCAAAGACAACTCAGGCATGCCGGTTCTACTTAAAGATATCGCAGAGATAACCACAGGCACCCAGACCCGTCAGGGCGGCGTAACACGTGATGACCGGGGTGAAGTCGTAGCAGGCATGGTCATAATGCTGCAGGGAGCCAACTCCAAAACAGTAGTGGATCAGGTTAAAGAAAAAGTTCCTCACATACAGAAATCTCTTCCGGAAGGTGTAAAACTCAACCCATTCTATGACAGAACAACTTTAATCGAAGCATGTATCGCCACGGTAGTAAACGCTATAAGTGAAGGCGGCATCTGCGTCATACTGGTATTATTTTTGTTTCTGGCAGAATTTAGAACTGCAATAATTGTTCTTTTTTCGATTCCGCTGACTTTTCTGGCAAGCTTTATAGTTATGGATCTGGCAGGCATGTCTTCTAATCTGATGAGTCTGGGTGGACTCGCCTTTTCAGTTGGGATGGTAGTTGATGCAACGATTGTCGTCACCGAGAACTCCAGGCGTCACTTAGCCCACGCCAGGCCGGGCGAAACAAAAATAGCAGTAGTAAGCAGAGCTGTTCAAGAAGTCATAAGGCCGGTTTCGTTTGCCATTCTTATCGTCGCGCTCATTCTTATCCCGCTCTTCACTTTGCAGGGCATGGAAGGAAAAATGTTTATTCCCCTCGCACAGACAATGCTGATCTCGATGCTTGTTTCTCTTTTGATAGCATTGGTAATCATTCCAGCATTAAGCGAAAGCCTTCTGCCACAGGGGAAAGAGTATGAGTTTCCATTTATAGCATGGTTTCACAGACTTTACGGGCGGACACTGAACATTTTTCTGAAATTCCAGTGGACAGCTATAACGCTTTCGTTGATTGCCCTTATTGCCACAGCTTCACTTGCAACAACTCTTGGAACCGATTTTATGCCGGAACTAGACGAAGGCGCCATCGCCATAAACAGCGTCAGACTGCCAAATGCATCATTGGCAGGCTCTGTTAAGCTGGCCGACGAGATTGGTAGAATGCTCAAGGTGGTTCCTGAAGTCGAAACTGTTGTTGGCAAGACTGGCCGGGCCGAAATTTCAGAAGATCCGATGGGGCCTGAGCAAACAGACTTTGTAATCATGCTGAAGTCGCGCGAATCTTTTCCAATGGGACGCTCAAAAGCCAGGGTTACAGAACACATAAGAGAAGTGCTGGCTCAGGTCCCCGGGCTAAGACATTCTTTTTCGCAACCGATCGCGCTGCGCGTCAATGAGCTGATTTCGGGCATCAAAAGCGATGTTGCGGTTAAAATCTTTGGCGATGATCTCGACCGCCTCGCCGTAATTGCGGCAGAAGTAGCTGGTATTCTCGGAGCAACGCCGGGAGCTCATGATACAAAATCGGCGCAACTATCTGGAATGCAGCAACTGGACATTGACATCAACCGTGCCGCCGCTGCGCGCTACGGGCTCAACTGCTCAGAAATAAACGAGCTTATAGAAACAGCGGTCGGCGGCAAGATTGCTACAACCATAATCGAAGGGCA
>SABV01000178.1 GCA_009928855.1 Erysipelotrichia bacterium
TGCAGAACTTCTACTTTAGCTTCGTCGTTCAGTTTGAGACCAATAGCCTTGATAACATCTTCGACTTCTTTAACCGCTGATTCTTTGGTTTCGCCCCATGTAAGGCGGCGATCGAGGTGAATATGCACAGAATCGGCAACGGCACAGAGTGACGGACTGCCGGATTTGAATTCAGAGATGGTTACAGTGCCCTTGCCGAGGAATTCATCATTTCTCAGGCGTTCGTTGAGTTTTTCGACTTCGAGGGCAAATTTTGCAGCCATGTAAACGGCATTTTTACCACGTTCGGGGGCAGAACCATGGCACGAAATACCACGAAAATCAACACCGATTTCCATGCGACCGCGATGACCACGGTAAATGTTGAGATTAGTGGGTTCAGTGCTGATTACGAAGTCGGGTTTGAGCTTTTCTTCTTCTACCAGATATTTCCAGCAGAGGCCGTCACAGTCTTCTTCCATGACTGAGCTGACGACATAAAAAGTGACGTCACGGTCGAAACCCATTTCTTTGAGAATGCGACCAGCAGTGATAGCAGATGCGATGCCGCCTTCCTGGTCGATAGTGCCGCGGCCCCATACGTAACCGTCTTTTACATCGCCGGCGAATGGGTCAAATTCCCAGTTGGCGCGATTGCCAACGCCGACTGTATCAACGTGACCATCAACTGCCAGAACGGTTTTTCCGTTGCCGACGCGGCCAATTACGTTACCGAGACCGTCTACTTTTACTTCATCAAAACCGGCTTCTTTCATCTGGCGAACGACTTCCGCCTGCACGTCTTTTTCTTTCATGCTTTCAGACGGGATTTTAACCATCTTGCCAAGGTTTTGGGCAGTATAATCGCGATACTTTTCAGCCAGTTCCATGATCTTTTTTGCGTTGCTCATTCCAATCTCCAGTTTTCTATAGTGGTGCAGACCGAAGTAATATATCGACCGTCCGCGTCCGGTAATTATACTAGAGAGTGTTTTTTTTAACAACTCTAAGCAACTAACGAAGCAAAACTTTTTTATCTTTGGCGTCGTTCTTTGTTTTGGCGAATGTTAATGGTAATAATTAAAGCCTCGATTGCAAATTTATATTGAATTTTTTGCGCGATTGCCATTGTTTAATTGGGACGTTTTTTGTAACGTCACTTTCAGATTTCAGTTCAGGAGAAAAAAATGTTTTCTTACGCGCAATTGCAGAAAATGGTTAAACACAATGTGCGGGGCGGCGCAGGCGAAGTACACAGCCGTGAGTATATTAAATCAGGCATGCAAAATCTGCCATTCGAAGCATTTGGCCTGAATGAAATGCAGCCAGGTGCCACTATTCCAGAACATTGCCATGAAGACAGCGCCGAGTTTTATTTTATTGTTTCAGGTCAGGGAACGGGCCTGCACAATGGTCAGCAGTTTCGGGTAGGGCCGGGTGATGGCTGGCTTTGCAAGGCCGGCGAAACGCATGGCATACTGAACACCGATGTTTCTGGTCAGGTTTTGTCTTTTGTCAGCGTCTTTTTTGCCCGGCCGGCATAAAGCCTATTTTTCAGAGCCGAGACGTTTTGCCAGATCGCCGAGGTCAACAGCTTTGCTGTGCGCTTCTTCTTTGGTGATCTTGCCGCTGCGCACCAGCTTCACCAGGTCATCGTTCAGCAGACGGTTGCCACGGCTCTGCCCTGTTGTCATGCCGGTTAACAGCATGTGAGTTTTGCCTTCGCGAATCATATTACTCATGCCAAAGTCCATTACCATTACTTCAAGCGCAGGAACCCGCCCGCCGCCGATTTTGCGACACAGCGTCTGACAACAAACTCCCAGCAGGTTGTCGGCAAGACCGGCGCGAATCTGTTCTTGAGACTCAGCCGGAAACTGGTCGACAATACGATTAACCGTGCTCATTGCCGTCGAAGTATGCAGCGTTGCCAGAACCAGATGCCCGGTATTAGCTGTTTCAAGAGCCATGTTGATCGTTTCTAGATCACGCATTTCGCCGACGAGAACTACGTCAGGGTCTTCGCGCAATGCGGCTTTCAGAGCCCGCGAAAACGACTCGGTGTGGACGCCAACTTCCCGTTGATTGACTAGTGCTTTTCGGCTCTGATGAACGAATTCAACCGGGTCTTCAATAGTAAGAATGTGACATTCACGGGTTCGGTTGATGTGGTCGACCATCGCTGCCAATGTTGTGCTTTTACCGCTGCCGGTCGGGCCTGTGACCAGAACCAGACCTTTGGGTGACTCGGCCCAACGCTTGAGGATCTCGGGCATGCCAAGTTCTTCAAGAGTGAAAATTGTATTCGGAATATGCCTGAAAACCGCGCTGACACCCTGATGATCGCGTAAAAGATTGATGCGGAACCGCGAATGTTTGTCCATCGCATAGGCGAAATCTTCATCGCCACTTTTATTGAATTTTTCAATTGAATCAGGGCGCATAATCGGCTCAAGCAACTGAAACACTTCAGAGTTTCCAAGTTTGAGAAGCCCGGCAATTGGTCGAATAGAGCCGTCAATACGCCACCTGGGCACTTGTCCGGCTGAAAGGTGCAGATCTGATCCGCCTTCTTCAACGAGTCTGTTGAGCAAATCATCTATATGTTTAATGCCGGAGTTGTCGGTTGTCTGATTTGTCACAAGCGCGTCACCGGCATAATTTTGCATGATTTTCTGAAAATAGTCGCTTTCGATAGAAACCGGCTCAAGCTTCATGGCCGGCAATAAATGACCAACAGCGGCAAGCAGATTGTTGTCCATACGATCGCAATAACCAAGCAGTATTTTGTTCTCATGCTTTCGCACCGGCGCTACTCTATGACGTTGCATAAAAGCGGCCGGCAGCAGGCGCAAAATCTCTACGGGCGGAATCGGAGCGTCACCGCGAAAATCTTTATGCGCAGGTGGGCGCGAAGTTTTTTTGAGCCGCTCAGCCAACATGCGCATCATCGACATGGCGGCTTCTGGCACGGCTGTAAGCACTTTATGAAAAACCTCGCGGGCCAGTTTTAAAATTATGGTTTCGCCCCTGGCCACGCATGCTGCAGTACGTTTCTCGTTAAGAATTACCGCCATCTCGCCAATCATCTGCGAGCGTTCCAGGCGGGTAATTTCGATCTGGTCTTCGCCTTCTCCGGCTACAACAGCCACTTCTCCTGAGATGATTACAAAAAGAAAATCACCCGGATCACCAACCTTAAGAATGTATTCGCCATCTGCGTAAGCCTCTATTACTCCTGCTTTACTGATTACCTGATCGCGCTGAGCATCGGTAAGAGGTTCAAAAAAAGGGTTTGTGTCAAACGCTGCATTAGTTGTGGTCAAAATTTCGGGCGTTCGTTCTACCACTCGCATAAATTATCTCCCTGTTACTTCGCCATCTTCATAATAAACAGCAGCGGCATGCCGGCGTAGCGGGCTGCTTTTTCGCAACGACTTATCAGACGATCATCGACACTATACTCTTCAATGCGAACAACCTTGAGGCCAGCAGCAATCGCTGCATTAAAAACATCAGACAGATTATGGCAAAGACTCTCGGGCATTATATGGGAAGTATTTTCTTTGTTTTTGAAGCGAGCCGAAATGCCCATCAAATGCATGGCCGGGTGCAAACCGCTGATAAAAATATCGGCCTGGGTAGCGGCAACGCGCTTGATTTCGGCAAAATAATTATCAAGAGCGCTTATGTGTTCAATCACCAGGCTTGAAACAATCAGATCGAACTGACCATCGGCAAACAAAAAGGGTTTGTTTAAATCAGCGTTGTGCCAGCTGATTCTCTGCCCGACACTCTTTTGGCGAGCCTTTTGCAACATGCCTTCTGAAAAATCGACACCAACAATGCTCGCCTCCGAAAAACTATCGCGCAGGCAGATAGCCAGACGGCCAGTTCCACACCCGCAATCTAAAATGCTGCAATACTGCTTTTGCAACAACTGCGGAACAAGATGCATTTCTTCAAGCAGTATCAGCGAGTTTGACTCTTCATCATAAATTTCAGACCAGAGATCATAACCTTCCTGAACTCCCAGAATCTTCGGGTTTTCGGGTAGATACGGCGACTTGAATGGTATCTTAGGTGCGAACTTTCCTGACACAACAGTTGTCTTCCTTTAAGAAAAAATTATATGTCAATTTAATCAATAATTTGCGCAGCAACGGCAAAAACCCGACACCGGTAAAATCATAAACGCCCACCGTCAGTGAAGCAATAAAGGCCTCATGCTTTTCGATCGGGCTGTTTAGTTATTTTGCTTGTTTGAGATCGGTAATAAAATTGTCTTTAGTAATGATAAAAGAGGCTTCACCAATCAAGTCTTTCTTTTTAAGCATTTTCACTACCGAAACCGGCATAGTAGCCTTGGGGTTATAAATCATACTTGGAATTTTCCAGAGTTTTATCTTTTTGTTCTCAGGCAGCACATGATTCAACAGAATCATCAGGTTGTTGGTGCAGTTATTGCGAATCGTGTGGTAATACTCACCCTTGCGATTGACGCATGACTGTTTGATCATTTCAGCCAGCAACGCCCTTGTTTGCTCAGGGGTGAGATTGATCGGATAGATGAAAATTTCTTTGTCGGTGTCTTTATTATAGTTTACGTTGAGGTCAGCATAGTTTCCAAGGGTGGTCAGAATCCAGACGATGTCAAAATTTTTCTTCATGGTTTTAAGAAGACCGTAGGTCTGACCAAGCTTCTTATAGGCTTCAATGGTAAGAAAAATGTTATCAGACTCTCTGCCATCTTTCGTAACTACCCCACCCTTTTCAAATGAAAAACCCAGCAGAGTATGTGCAGCAAGAAACTTCGGTGCAAAAGGTTTAACCATAAGACAGGCTTTCACAACCTTTCTCGTGTCTATAGTTACATCCTGCCAGGTGTGAACTGCCTTAGGTTCTTCAGATTGCGCATCCTGGTGAATATCCCATCTGACGTTGGCTACGGTTGCTTTGCCTTCAGCTTCAGACAAAAGTTTTGCCGGCCGTTGATACGCTTCATGCGCGACTTCAGGTTCTTGAAGATCTTCTTCTTCGACAATCCTGATTTTTTTGACCTTTACATTTTCGATATCGTCTGACTGAGCAACTTTTCCTTCAATGTTTACTGCTTTGCCATTGTATTTAACGGCTTCCTTCATATCGAGAAGCAATCTAAAAACGCGCCCATCTGCGGTGTAAAGACAGGGCACATTTTCTACCACCTGCACAATGCCTTTGAGCGAGTAATTAACAGCAAACGGTCTGGCTGCCGCCGGGTTAAAAGGAAAAACCGTCAACAGTATTAGAACAAACACACTCGCAACTCTGCGCAAAGTTTTATGCACTTTTTACTTCCTTAACAAGCCAAAAATAAAGACCGCGTTATGATTTTACCTGATTATATAAGATTTAACAATGCAGCTTAAACCCCGAAAAATCCGAAAAATCTGATGTTAAAAATTTCTACTCGCTATTCTGTGTTAAAGATTCGGCAATACTATTAACACGCTTGATTCTTGAAAACAGAACCTCTACCCTGCCGCCGAACAGACCCTCAGGTCCGTCATGATACATATCGCTGAAGGGTGATTCATAGAGAATATCATCCCTGACGAAGCCGTTTTCAACGAAGTAATCAATGATCTTGCGCACAAAAGCCAACTGCAGCGATGAAAGGCCTGACCCTTCTATGAAGTCGGCAAATTCCTTTTCTACGGCCTCACGGCTCAGCCCGACAATTGATCTTATCAGTAGATCAAGACTGGGGTTATCTTTGCCAGTCTTATCATGAAAGCTTTTTTGATAGGCCTCTTTAAACAACTCCCGATCTTTTGCGGTGCTGAGGTGCAGAATTTCTTCCAGCTGTTTTAAATCTTCAGGGGTCAGAGGCCTGTTGCAGCGGACTTTCCAGATAGCTTTATTATCAAGGTTTTCGTTGATAACAGCATTCATTTTCTGGCGATAGGCCGCAAGCTCATCATTCTTAAATGCTTCAGTGCCAGGCTCAAACACAGCACTTTCGGTCAGGGTATCTGTAAAATTAGAATAAACGATCTGCTTCTCACCCGCATCGATATATTTTATCAGCATTCTGAGGCGCTTCCTGACCTCTTCGAGCACCTTTAGGTTCATGCCTTCCCAGAATTCCTCGGTCTTGATTGCCTGAATAAACTCCAGCTGCTTCTTAACATCAGGAATAGTCGTTTTATCTTCGAGTTTGTCAGCAACCCTTATGATCTTTTTCATCAAAGACCTGTATTCTATCGACTTCTCAAGCATTGCCAGCTCAGTTTTCAGCAGCAGGTGATCCCAGCGTCTGGCGTATTCGTCATCCTGGTCTAGCTGGCTGGGCAAGCCAGAAATAGTCTTCGCCACCTCTGCTCTCAGCTCAGTGTCAAGATTTTCCCATGCCTCTCGGTTTTTCAGTTTTGTAACCCTTTCCAGGTGTGGACGCACCAGAAAGTTTTCATCGCACATTGCTGATACAAACTCATGTAGATTATCAAGCATTTCTTTTCTGATGACAGTTGCGTCTTCATTGTCATCATCAGCCAATAAATCAGCAAGCATCAGGCGGTTTCTGAAGATTCTCTGAGTCAGCGGAATTATTGCAGTGCTTTCAACCCCATCTGGATTGGCCTCGAAGAATTCAAAATTTTCGCAGTAGTCGAAGACGTAGAAGCACTTTTTGTCGTCACCGGGCCCGAACAGGTTTTCGCACTTTCTGGTGCCACGGCCTATCATCTGCCAAAACTTAACCTTTGAATAAACAGGTTTGGCAAATACCAGGTTAACGACTTCAGGAACATCAATACCGGTATCAAGCATATCTACAGACACGGCTATCTGCGGCATTCCGTTGGCCTTCTTGAATTTTTCGATCATTCCCTCTGCATCTTTGCCAAGGGTATAGTCTATCTGAACGCAGAAATGACCTTTATGTTGCGGATAATTGGTATCGAATCTCTCAACAATGAATGCGGCATGATCGCTGTTACGCGCAAATATGATGGTTTTACCCAGCTTGTCACCGCCATCGATCTTGATACCATTTTCCATCAGATCTTTAAGAAAGCTATCTACGGTGGGAATATTAAACAACCATTTGTTTATCGCTTCTTTGCCGACCTTTTCAGGAACATCGCCGGTGACTTCGTCGGTGAAGTGTTTTTCGTATTCTTCCTTGTCTTCATCGGTGAGCTGTGAGTAGGTAAGGCCTTCACGGCTAAGCTTCGTTGAGACTTTGGCTTTGCAATAATTGACCAGAAAGCCCTGATCAATGGCTTCGCCAAGATCATACCCGAACACCGGGCCGGTTTCTTTTGTCAGATTGAACATCTGATAGGTGTTTTTATCAACTTCATCCCTGGGGGTGGCGGTAAGGCCCACCAGGTAAGAATCGAAGTAATCAAAGATCGCGCCGAACTTCTGATAGATGCTGCGGTGGGCTTCATCGATAACCAGAAGATCGAAATGTCCCGGCGAAAACAGCCGCTCACCGTCTTTAAATTCATTTATCAGATTCATCATCGTGTGATATGTCGATAAACAGACCCTTGAGAGGTTATCAGACTTTGCATCTCTCAGATC
>SABV01000179.1 GCA_009928855.1 Erysipelotrichia bacterium
GGCCTTCCCTGTTAAGGTGACTTGAAAGATAAGAGAGGGTATGTCTGAAAGTACTGAACACAAGCGCCTTGTTGTTTGTCATTTGTTGCTTTTCCGAGAGTGCTTTCAGAAAAACGTTGAGTTTGGGATCATTCGGATCAAGATTTTCGGCGCGTTCCAGCAGGTTCTCAATTCTGCTTCTGATCTCTTCTACAAAACTCAGATCCAGAGCATCACCTGACAGTTCATCGCAGTCACTTGCCTCCATGGTCTCAAGCTGGTCGAGTTTGCCATTCAGCATGTCGCGGAATAGTGGTGCCAGGCCAAATATGCAGCTGGCTGCCTGTCTTCTCACCGTAGACATCATAAACTTCACGTTCTTCTGTCCATGGCAACGCATGAGAATTTCTGCCACCAGCTTCAGAAGGTCATCATGTAGACTCTTTTGATCTGGCGTAAAGTCCACCAGCAACAATTCGGGTTTTCTTGTCGTGAACTCGCCAATGTCTCTTCGCCTGGTTCTGTTTATAAGGTGGCTGAACGTGTAAAGTTCTTCAAGATTTCTGATCAGTTCAACCCGTTTTTTGTCGTCATCTGTTGTTAACGGTTCTGATAGCGTGTCATAGATGTTTTGAAACAAAGGAGTTCCGCTCAGAAATCTTTGCCCCCACGTTGTCTCTGCAGCTCCAGTCAGGCATTTCAGGGCCTTGCTGTGCCAGTCAGATTCATGGGTTCGACAATGCTGGATTGCCTCGTTGATATAAGGGTTCGGCTCTGCCATATGCTCAAAACTGGCACGATCTATAACCAGATCAGGCCGCAATACGTTCAAAAGCGTCTGCAGATCTTCTCTGCCAAGTTGAACCGGCGTAGCGGTAAGAAAAATCGCCGCCTCGGCATTTTCGCAGAAATATTTAACGCCATGATGCAGCAGCGTTTCTGTGTTTCTGATGTGATGTGCTTCGTCAACTATTACCAGATCAAATTTAGGCGGTGGATCAAGATTGAGCAGACCGTTTCTTTTGTTTCGGCTTTTGTTGCCTTTGCCAAAAAGCAGATCAGAGTCGAACAGCGAAAAGGGCAGAATGGCCTTTGCATACATATCAGGCCATTCCCCGTCAAGATTGGTTTCATTCAAACAATGCCGCAAAGATTTGCCATCCAGGGGCATGAACTGTTCGTCAAAACGCTTCATTTCAAGTTCCCATTTACGTTCAGCAACAAGCGCCTTGGGGCAGATAATCAAAATAGATCTGATATCCATTCTCGCCCGCAATTCTTTGATGATCAAACCGGCTTCAATCGTTTTACCAACACCGACTTCATCCGCAATGAGCAATCTTGGCCGGTCAGCCTTTATCAGCTTGAATACCGGGCGGTATTGATAGGGCACAAATTCCACGCGACCGGAGCGCAACGAGAAAAGATTGGCAGATGACGGTGACTGGAGCATCAGGCTTGTCAAATAGGCATTCAGTTCTTCTGAATTAAGACATTTACGACCTGATTCAACTTTTGGTATCAGCTTAAGCTGACGTTCGTAGTATGTTTCCCTGCCTGAATTTCCAATGACTTCATACCTGAATTCCGGGATGCAGGGAATAACCTTTAATACTGTTAACAGATTATTCGGCTCGGTATTGAAAATTACCTCATCACCAATGGAAAATTTGCTTGCCTGCACGCTGGATGGTTTTTCTATCGAGACTTCCAGCGCCTGTTCTTTTTCAGCAACCACTTCAACGGTCATTTCCTTCACTTCCTCTTCTTTTCTGGCAGACTCTTTGGGTGCCATTTCAACAATGATGCCCGCTCTCACAGTTTCAAGTTCTTTAATAAAGTCTGAATCAGCCTCAATCATAGCAACAAAACGAAGCAATGTATCGATATCACGATACCGGGAGTCTAAAGAAACGATTGCCCCGGCAGGCAGGTGTGCCCAACGGTTGCGAATCGACTGTAGTTCCTTTATCCAGTTCATGCCCTCTAGCGGGAGCTGAAATCTTTCTCTCAGCTCCTGCCAGTTTTTATCAATCACCCTTATCAAGGCTGCAAAATCAAGTTGATCAAGTGTGTTTCCCTGGCGGGCTTCGACGTTTCGCTGCTGTTGAAAACTCAATTTCTGAAAAACATGGTTTTCCCACCAGTTTTGAGAAAGTTGCGGGAGTTTTTGCCCCAGATAACGGGCGATCTGAAGCGTTGATTTGTGTAAAAGATTGTTCAAAAGCGCTCTCCCCCTGTGTCTATATCTTGAAACATTGTTTCGAATCATCTGATGCGAATCAATGTTTTATCATTAACACATTTTTAGCCTGTTGCCAAATATTTTTTCTATTAAGACCTGCATTCTGTGAGAGTTCTAGGACTATTTACAATTTCGAAAGTACTATGCATTTTATTGCGCAAGTACATCGTCAAAAGTTCGTTAGTACAGTTCGGCTTTCTTAAGACCATGAAGGCCTGCACGCAAATCATCATTGCAATGCGGTGGCACCGGGCCTATAATGAGCAGAAGCACAGGCTGAAGCATTCCCGATTGGACTAACTATTGTAAAATTACTGACCACAAGAAATATGGGTAATGAAATGGAAATACCGAAAGAATACGACTTCTCAAAGGGCGTTCGCGGCAAATATGCGAAGCGTTATGCCGAGGGAATCAACATAATTGTTCTCGACCCCGAACTTGCAGAAATGTTTCCCGATTCAAAGTCTGTTAATGAAGCCCTGAAATACTTGGCAAAGCTGGTTCGCCGGATGTGCAAAAAAACCGCCAAAATTGCTTAAAAAATAAAACAAGGCTTCACTTTAAGATTTTTCAAAACTTGCCCCTGAGTTTAGAAACTTGCCTCATCAATAGGTCTGGTCTGAAAATTGCCATTTATCTGCTTGAACAATTCAATCTGCATGCCACCGTATCTGGTGCCTTCTTCTTCTTCATCTACGGTGAAATGCAGATAGTCGGTTGAACCAAAGAAGTTTCTGTCGGGGCCGAAAAGAAAAACCGGACCATACCATTTTTTGCCAAGACAGTATTCGAATATGTAAACACCGGGGGGCACTTTTGTCTCAAAATAACTGCCTTTGAAAAAAATTCTGATCGCATCTTCGCCGCTTAAAGTCTTTAGTTTTACATAAAAAAAGCCGTCAGGATCAGAAGTTTTTATGGAGAACGGGCAATGCGCATTTTTCTTCGATGCTTTCACAAAGCTTATCCTGGCCGGATGTGAAAAGTCCTGCGCAATAAGATCGCCCAGTTCCTGCCAGAATACCGGTGCAGAAACCTTCATTTCCTGACATTTCTGTTGAATTAAGCTCCAAGATTGAGCCTTTTCGCTTTCTTTAAGTTTTCGCCAGCCTTTTTCTTTTCTCTTCTGAGATATTACTTCTTTAATATCTTTGATTATGCTGTTATTGTCTTCGACTGCTTCTGTCACTGCCGGCTGTGCGATGCCGACGGTCTCGACTTCGGCTTTTTTCAATTCTTCAATTCGCTTCTGCTGGACCTGAGGTGACTGCTCAAGTTTTTTATCACCAGAAGACAAAACCGTCATCAAGATCATGATAAGCGCGACGGCCAGACAGCCATAACCACAGCCCTCGTCTGAAGATGCCTTAGGGGGTTGAAATTCGGTAACCTTGCCAATAACAACGAGATTGGCAGGGGAAATTACCTCTTCAACTTCAGCCAGCGAAAGCCTGTTTTTACAATTTCCACAAACCGGCTCAATCTGGCCGCTTTCTGATAAATTCAGCCTGTTTCTGGTGCCGCAAAATTCGCAAACAACATAGTATTCAAACATTCTCATACCTTCTTTTCAGCTTTTCAAAAGCTTCTTGAACGGCCTGAAACTGTTTTTTGGCAAATTCCTGAAAACTCTCGGGAAGGTTATGATAACGGTCAGGGTGAAACTCGAGGCATTTTTTACGGTATGCATCTTTGATCAGTCGGAAATCTTCGGTTTTTTCTATACCAAGCACCGAAAACTCATCCTGAACATCACTGACAAACTTTTTGCTTATTTCAGCAAAATCGGCATCAGAAATCTTTATGATTCCAGCAAGTTGGCGTAACTTTTCTTCTTCTTTCGGGTCGAAAGTGCCATCAGAAAAAGCAATGCAAAATAACAATTCGAAAATGGCTTTTTTGGCAGTCAGGTCTAGCCTGGCGAGTTTTTCAACGGGAAAATAAGCCTTTTCGGTGTTATCAAGATAGAATTTCAGCCTGTCGCCGGCAAGTTCAAAAGAGCTTCTGCTTTTAAATACATTGATGCAGAAATCCTTGAATTCTCTGACCTCTTCTTTGAGAACCTGACCATCAGCTGCAATAATAATGGCAGCGCAGGCTGCGACTGCATCGACAAAAAGATTCTCAGAAGCTATTTGTGGCTGACTTGCAAGATTGATCACCCGGTAGATTTTTCTGATTTTCGAAATATTCTCAGCTATTTCTGAGGATTTTGAGCAATTACTGCAGGTGATGCCCATCTGAGCCGGAATTTTATTGCCATACAGGATTATTCCCACATTCCAGACCTTATGGCAAAAGGGACATTCATAAACAGCAGTAAAATTTTTCCCTGAAGTGCTTTGTGGAGTGGATCTTTCAGACTCCAGCAAACTCGCCAAACCCTCAAACATGCTTATTTTCCATTCTGTTTAAGCGAAATGAGATATAATACGGCCCGGAGGCAAGCTGATTAAACCCGCCTCCGGCATGAGTAAGCAACAAATCTGGTTCAGTTAACTTTTAATTCAACCTTTGGCTGCCCAGAACCGTCAAGCATAACCTGAATTGGCTTTTCGCCATGTTTATTTGACGACGCAAATGTCGGCCATTTTTTCAGCAAATTGCCCACAATTACATTTGCGATTCGAAGCACCGCGTCAGCAGGAGACAAACCTTCCTGCTTCCGCCTGACCTGGCCTTCATTAATAATCTTGTTTTGGTCGAGCTTGAAAATTGAATAATCAACATTCATGATCGCCAGACTTTGCGGCATCCAACCTACAAATGGAACAAAAACCGGCGAAGTATCAATGGCAAAATGATTGACCTTGCCGAAAATGACAGTGTTTGCGCGGAACTTTATGGCAAATTCTCTTGCCTTGTTTGCATCAAAAGTGGCAAGCATACTGTCGTATTGATCCCCCATGGAATCCTGAAGATTTTTCATTACCGTCTGATGATCGACCACAAAGAGTTTTTCGTCTTTGTAATTGGCCTTCAGCCGCAGAATAAGGGCGGCGAGAATTTCAGTGCCAACATTTGGCATAAACTGGCAAAACCCGCTAAATGGAACTATTACGATTCTTTTTGCTATATCAGCATCTGGGTGCGCAAGTTGTTCATCGCTGCGTTTGGCATCGATGATCATGTGTTCCATTGTCTGGCCACAAACAGATGAATACTGCACCAAAGTCATTTTTTTATCATTCTCAAGCATGCCCAAAACATAATTGATAGGCACGGCGAAGTTAAGATTCTGGCCCTCTAAGCTTGTTGCAGTCGAAACGCCAATTACTTCGCCGCTTTCTGAAATCACCGGGCCACCGCTATTGCCTGGAGAAATCGGCGCAGAAATCTGCAGATAACGATAACCCTTTTCGTTCTGGCGAACACCACTTATCAGACCATCAGAGACTGTGTTGGCATATTCACCAAGACTAAAGCCACAGGTCAGAATTTTTTCGCCACCCTTAAGAGAACTTGAGTTGCCAAGTTTAACGGTTGGTAGATCAAAACCACTTATTTTAATAATTGCCAGATCTTTAACTTCGTCAAAGTCTCTGACCATCAAATCCTTGTAGGTATCACCATTGGCAAGCCTTATCAGAACAGATGCAGCGTTGTTAAGCACATGATTATTCGTCACTATTATTCCGGCTGGATCGACTATGAACCCGCTGCCAGAACCTCGCTTTGAGCCGGCCTTGTCAAATATTTCAATCTGAACGGTAGCATCGATAATTTTTTGAATTTCATTACCAGTCTGTTTTGGCTGATTCTGTGATGCCTGGTTAACTGAAACAAGATCAGACTTAACTGTCTCGTTTTTGGCGGTCAGCTTATTCTCTGAAGCAGAACTCTTTGGTGAAACCGGCTTTTTTTCTGCTTCACTGGTTTTCAGATGCCTGGTCTTAAGCTCTTCTCTTCTGGTGTTATATTCATCAGTGCTCAACTCACCACTTGCCTTTAACTTGGAAAGGTTCTGCAGTTCCTGCATGTAGCTCTTCATGTCTGTGCTTTCTGCAATAGCCTGTGTCGCAAAACTGAAAAAAATGGCCGAAAGAAAAATAACAATTTTCCGCATTTTAATGCCCCCTTCAAAAAATGATTGAATTCGATAGAAAAGCCCCGACAACAGCAAGTGCAAATAAATGCATCATGCTGGCTAAAATAGGCATAAACCCCCGCGTCACTTGCTCTCCCGATGTCTATTTTCAGCCATCTTAACACAACAAACAAAAATTTCAAGCTTTTCTGTTTGTTGCAGATAAGAGATATTGGCCTGGCCAGTTCAGCATCTTCAAATTATTGAGAGTGCCAATCATGAAAAAGGTGAATGACTACCTTTTCACCTTGCAAAACCATCGTGCAAATGGCTATTCTATTTTCTACTGCTGTAATAGTCGTCGCAACTGGCTGAGTTAGACAGAACTGGCCTAACGGCTTCGGCTAGCGAAATCTGAAAAAATTTACTCAACCGGGCTTTATGACATTTTCAAGGCGGATTTAAAGGGAGCAGGCGTGAACATACTGCAAAGATCGCTGATAGAAAAGGCCGGGTGTGAAACCGGCTGGGAAACGGCATCGCTCGAATCTGACGGGCGAATTCTGCTGACCTCGGCACGACACAACGGCAGAATATACATCGAGCTGACCCCAGACAGATGCTATCTGGTAAAAACCATGTCAGCAGCTGTTACCGGTGAACTAGCTCAGGCCTTCGGGGCCATGATAACCGAAGCAGAGACTTTCAAAGCTCCAGATGCCGGGGGGCTAAGCAAAATTTTACACCGGGCCGCGCAGCTGTATTATTCACTTCCTGACCAGCCGGCAAGAAGATTTGCCGGGCAGGTTGCCAGAGAAGTTGCCGCCTTCGGTCCGACTGAAATGAAAACCGAGGTCGAGCGAATAGTTTCGCAACGCCTGGGTCAGCAGGAATTTCGCAATTCTCTGCTCAGCTACTGGAAAAACGCCTGTGCCGTAACCAGCATAAAACTGCCGGAAGTTCTGCGCGCCAGCCACGCCAAACCTTGGGCAGACTGCGAAACCGATGCCGATCGCCTTAACGTCTTTAACGGCTTTCTTCTGGTCGCCAATCTGGATGCGCTATTCGACCGCGGCCTGATCACTTTCGACGACGAAGGCAGACTGCTCTGCTCAAGCCAGCTGTCAGCCCCCCAGAAAGAAGCGCTTGGCCTGACTGCTTCACCCGGCCTGCGCTGGCTGACTTCCGACCATCTGCCCTTTCTACACTGGCACCAAACAAGTGTCTTTCATAAATAGAAATGGTATTCTGATTACATCAAAGACAGAGAGGGAGATTTTATGGCTTTGTGGCTGG
>SABV01000010.1 GCA_009928855.1 Erysipelotrichia bacterium
CGGAATTCTGCCAAAGCCCTGATTATAGATAACGGCAAGGTCCTATGCACCAAAAACCATGATCTGCTCGGAGACTTTTATCTGCTCCCCGGTGGTGGTCAGAATCACAGCGAAACATTGAAAGACGCGGTTGTAAGAGAATGTATCGAAGAAACGGGTGCCCTGATCGAAGTAGGCAACCTCTACTTTGTTCGTGAGTATATATCGGCAAACCACGAACTGGCAGAGTTTGACGACAGCATTCATCAGATAGAATTCATTTTTGCCTGCACCCTGTCAGAACCGTTACAAAGCAGAGCGCCACATTCCATAGATGCAATGCAAACCGGCGTAGTCTGGATTCCGATATGCGAACTCGACAAATACCGCTTTTACCCCGCCTCTCTGATAGAGCGGATCAGAAATTTCCCGCCAGCTGATTTTACGCATGTTTACCTCGGAGATACTCTTTGAGGCTCATTCATACCTGAAAGCATCTATTGGATCAAGCTGTGATGCCTTCCAGGCCGGGTAAAGACCAAAAAATATACCAACAGCCGCAGAAAACAGCACTGACACAGCAATTGAAGTGTTAGAAACAACAGGTGTGAATTCGACAAAATTGCCAATTATCTGCGAAAGAACCGCACCACCCAATATACCCACCAAACCGCCAACACAGCTCAAAACAACCGATTCAACAAGGAACTGAGTTAAAATATCTCGGGTTCGTGCCCCAATAGCCATTCTTATGCCTATTTCTCGAGTGCGCTCGGTAACCGAGACAAGCATGATGTTCATGATGCCAATGCCCCCTACCAGTAGAGAAACAGAGGCAATACTGCCAAGCAGCAGACCAATAATCGTGAGCGTTGTGCCGGCCATTTCGGCAATATCATCCTGAGTTCTGATATCAAAATCATCATCGGCACCTTCCCTGATACGGTGGCGGCGCCGCAACAGCTGCGCAATTTCTTCTTTGGCAGATTCAATTGTCTCAGGCGTCGCAGCAGAGAGGTGAACCATATTTACATGACTTATACCCAAAATACGGCGCTGCACAACAGAAAACGGCATCAGAATCAGATCATCCTGGTCACCGCCCATCGAAACTTCACCACGATCTTTGAGAATACCAATCACCGTCATCGGCATCTTCTTGAATCTCACCGTCTGCCCAATCGGATTCATATTACCGAAAAGGTTTTCAACAACGGTTTTACCAATAACACAGACCTTATGGCCGCCGCGAACTTCTGTGGGCGAGAAGTATCTTCCATCGCTGACCTCTCTTGAAGCAATATCCAGATAATGATCATTGACGCCCATAACGCTGGTAGACCAGTTATTGTTGCCAAAAACAATCTGCCCCGAGCTTCTCACGATAGGGGTTACTTTGCCAACAGACGGGCAATCACGAGCAATTGCATCTGCGTCTTCTGCGGTAAGTGTGGTTCCTGCACCCGGAGGGCCACGAAACCCTCTCTTATGAGAAGCCCCGGACATAATCATAATCAGGTTCGTGCCCATTTTGGAAATGTTTTCCTGGACAGAGAAGTAGGCGCCCTGGCCAAGAGCCACCATTGCCACCACAGATGTGACACCAATGATGATGCCCAAAGCAGTCAGAAATGAACGCAGTTTGTTTCTGCCAAGGCTTATAAAAGCCAGCTTAATTATGCCTAAAAAACTCATTACTGAGCCTCCTCCAGGTAACCCGGCCGTTTATGTTTTTTGATTTCTTCACTGGCTATCAAACGATCTGTTACCGGGTCATCTGAAATAATCATGCCATCTGAAAGCCTGACTACTCGTGAAGTATAAAGAGCGATATCCGGCTCATGGGTTATAAGAACGATAGATATGCCGTGGGCGTTTAGACCCTGAAAAATACCCATTATTTCTACGCTTGAGTATGAATCAAGATTGCCTGTGGGTTCATCGGCAAGAATTACAGCCGGTTTGTTCACCAAAGATCTCGCGATGGCAACACGCTGCTGCTGGCCGCCCGAGAGTTGATTCGGATGATGGTGTTCACGTCCTTTGAGTCCCACTGAAGCAAGGGCTTCCATGGCTCTTTCGTAACGTTCTTCTGGTGGGACACCGGCATAAATCATTGGTAATTCAACATTTTCAAGGGCGCTGGTACGCGACAAAAGGTTAAATCCCTGAAAAACGAAACCGATTTTTCTATTTCTGACCAGAGCCAGCTGATCTTTTGAAAATAAAGAAACATCGTCACCGTCAATAAGGTACTGGCCAGAAGTTGGTCGATCGAGACAACCGAGAATGTGCATAAGAGTTGACTTGCCAGAACCGGAAGGCCCCATGATGGCTGTAAACTCGCCTTTATAAAAACCAATATTGATACCACGCAATGCCCTGACCGAAATCCCATCCATAAAATAGGTTTTGGTTAATTCGCGGACTTGCAGTAAAGCGGAGTCTTTGGTCATATCACAACCGCATTCTGACGCTACTGCGTCGTGAACTGCCATTTGCAGATGATCCGTTGGCGACCTCACCACGAATGCCGGTAATTACTTTGTCTCCCTCTTTCAGCTCACTTTCAATAATTTCTAGATAATCCTGGTTTGAAAACCCGATTCTGGCGGTTTTGAGTTCGGGACTGCCTGATTTACCCATAAGCCATACAGGCACTGTATCTGTGGCCTGTTTGCCACCATTTTTGCCCCGGCCGGATCGATTTACGGTCATTGTCTTCTTCATATCATCCGGAATTTTGAAATATAAAGCTTTTACAGGCAGGCGCAGCACATCATTGCGATCGCCGACAAGAATCTCGGCATTGGCTGTCATACCAGGCTTAAGCAATAGATCTTCGTTTTCGACCTTAACCATGACTGAATAAGTAACAACATTAGAGCTTTCTTGTGGCTGCAAACGCACCTGATCGACAACGCCCTTAAACGTGCGTTCCTTATACGCATCTACGGTAAAAGATACTTTCTGGCCCGCAGCTACAACACCTATATCTGTTTCATCGACAGCCGTATCTATCTGCATTTTTTTGAGATCCTGGGCGATAACAAAAAGTTTCGGCGCCTGCAAACTGGCCGCCACAGTCTGCCCTTCATCGACTTCACGTGAGATGACAACTCCATCAATTGGTGAATAAATTTTGGTGCGATCAAGATTGATCTGCGCAACACTCAACTGCGCTTCCATCTGGCGAATCCTGGCCTGAGCACCTTTTCGATCTGCCTCTTGCGCCTCAAACTGCGCCTTAATAGCCATAATTTTGGCTTTTGTCGCTTCACCTTGCGCCTTAACAGCCTCAAGAGAGGCGTGTTGAGAATCAAGTGCCGTCTGAGCCGAATCCCGTTCTGAAGCAGAAACCAGCTTTCTTTCAAACAGCTCTTTAATTCTTTTGTAATTACGCTCAGCGTCGGTTACAGCTACTTCAGCCTTGCGAATATTCGCTTTGCTGACCTGAACATCCGCATTGGCCGTAAGCATGGAAGCTTCCAGATTTTTTATCTGTGCCAGAATACCAAGTTCACTCGACACGGCGTTTTCCAGATTGGCTTTGGCCTGCTGCAATTGTGCCTCAAAAGAAGATGCCTCTAACACCGCAATCAATTGCCCCGCCTTCACTTCATCGTTAAAATCGGCATACAGCTTGAGAATATTGCCACTGACCTGCGAACCAACTTCTACTGTCGTCAAAGCTGCGAGAGAACCAGATGACGAGATAGTGTTTCTGATACTGCCACGAGTAACATCTTCGGTAGAAAAAGTTCTGGGTGAAGCCGCTCCACCCCAGAAATACCAGCCAGCAGCGGCAACAGCGACGACAAGCAGAATAATTGCCGCAATAATCAGTTTTTTCATTATTTTTCATCTCCCAATTCTTTTGCAACAGTCTCTGTTGCCTTAATGCGGTATTCTGGGGGCAGACGCCCAAGAATTCTATCAAGTGCTGTCTGCGCAATCAGACTGTCAAAATAAGCTACGATGTTATTACCACGAGCTTTTGCCAATTCAACACGGGCATCGGCGATTTCAAGTGGCGAGCCAAGACCGGCATCGTAACGGCCTTCAGCCAAATTCATACTTTCGCTTGCCTGCTGAACCAGAATTCTGGTGGCATGAACACGCTCAAGGGCGTCAACAAAACCGGTCAATGAATTTTCAAGCTCTGCACTCACCGATAACTTGAGATTTTCAAGACTGGCTGAGATATTATCAAGACTGCTTTTGGCCGAGTCAATTTTGGCACGGGTTATTGAACCGTCTAAAACAGGCCATGACATACTTACACCCATTCCCCACTGGCGATCGAGTGGAGTCGTGGTGCCAGACCACTGATAATCGCCGGAAGCTGAGACAGTCGGCTTTTTACTTAAACAGGCTTCTTTAACTTTGTAGCCGGCAGCGTTGACCTGATATTGAGCCGTTTTGATCTCAGGTCGTCTTAAGGCTTCTGCAAGCAGCTGCTCCTTGCTTCCGGTTTCTATGGCCGGCAGAAGCATCTGATCGAAAGCTGATATATTTATGGCTGTATCAAGCCCGATCGTGCGGGCAAGATTTGCAAGAGTTACTTTTAGCTGGCTTCTGGCACTGATCAGATCTACTCTGGCATTTGCGACATCGACCTGGGCACGCGTAATGTCATAAGGAGCCCTGGTGCCAACTTCGACATATCCCTCAACTTTTTCGAGGTGACGCTCATAACCTTCAAGGGTTTCAAGGCGCACCTGCAGCAAAGCTCTCGCCTGCTGAGCCTTAAAAAAGGCTGTTTTTATATCGGCGGCAATTTCAATCATAGTTGAATCAAAACGTGCGGCCATGGCAGCAAGAGATTCGCGTGCCGCCTTTTTCTGGGCGCTGGTCTGACCAGAGTCATAAAGCAATTTTGAAGCGGAAACAGAATCTGACATGCTGTCGGTGGTAGAGTCGGCAATAGCTCTGCCTGAAGCACTGTCTGTTTTGGAATGCCGCCAGCTGGAACGCAAATCGAGTCTTGGATCATACGCTGAATTTATCTGCATCAAGCGGGCTTTTTCGCCGGCCACGCTGCTCTCAGCCATTTTAAGAAGGGGGTGAACAGAAAGGCCATGCTCAATGCATTGTTCGAGGGTCCAGTGTTTTTCTTCCACTGAAGTCTGCGCTGAAACAGCAGGTGAAATAAAAACGACTGCTGCTGCAATCAACCATTTTGATATTTTTTTCATTTTTTCACCTCTGTTTCAGATTAGCGTCATTCTTGCGTTGCTTGCAAGAGTGCAAATGCAAAGAAATGTAAATAAGGGCAGCCAGCGGCTGCCCTTATTTAAACTTTAACAAACGACCTGAATTAGAATCTGGCAAACACACCGAGGGTCGGGCCGGTATACTTGATCTCAGCCTTGTCTCCTTCGCCTTCAAGGTCGTATTTTACGCCACGATAACCAACGTCGGCAAACCATTCTGTTTCGGTAGATTTCGGATTAAGCCTTAGAGCAGCGTTGATGCTGTAATCATTATGCAATGCGTCATAACCACCGGCATTAACCTTAATAACCTTGAAGTTACCTCTGAGCCAGACATTGTCAGAAATCTGGCCACCGGCGGCCAGACCAATATAAGGCAGGGGAAAAGACTCACTCCAGCTTTCTTCAATGCGTCCACCAAGGGCATCAGCGCCTGTAAGATTGATTTCAGAATTACTGAACTTTATTCCGAAGACGCCGTCAAGATAAAAAGCTTCGTGAGCGTCAACATCGATATATTTTGAAGTAATCAGATTATAAGACCAGGCCAAATCAAGCCAGCTATTCTGTAATCGCATGCTCGCATTGGCCTGATAGTTTTTATTATCGAATTTTACCGCTTTGTTTATAGAACCAGTGTGATCATGCTTCAGATACGACAACTCAATGGCAGATTTTTCGCTGAGCACGTGCGAAAGTCTTAAGCCCAATCGATTTTCGGTTCCAAAAGCGACATCACTGTCAAGGTCGATATCAGTACCATTTTCAACATTAACAGTGCCGTCAAGATCAGATTTCCAACCGAAAAGCTCGATGCTGGTGACTTTGTTAAAACTTAACCTGCCATCAGCTCCCGGGTGGTATGAGCGATCCCAGGCAGAGGCACCCGCCGGAAGCAGCAGCGCTGTGATGAGAGCCAGAACCAGTTTTCTCATAAGCAACTCCTTTAAAAGAAAGATTGCTCAGGAGATTATTTAAAAGCCAGGCAATGTCAAATTCTATGGGTATTTTTTGAGAAAATTTTATCCGAAACCCTGCGAAAAGCGCTGAGGATCAAAGTTGCAGCGGAAATTCGTCAGCAAAATTGTGATCAAGTATCTCGCCGCTGAACCATGGCGGACAGAATTTTGAACTACGCAATCTGACAAAAGCTTCAACAACCTGCGGATCAAACTGACTTCCGGCGCAGCGTACAACTTCTTCGGTGGCCTCATCAAAAGTAAGAGGTTTTCGATAAGGTCGGCATGATGTAATCGCGTCAAAAGAGTCTGCCACACATATAATTCTTGAGCCAAGCGGTATTTCTTCATTCGAAAGACTATCCGGGTAGCCTTTTCCGTCGTATCTTTCATGATGGTGCTTGATAATTTCGCAAACACTTTTAAGAAACTCAATTGAATTTAGAATGCCGGCACCAATATGCGGGTGCGATTTGATGGTTTCAAACTCATCATCGGTTAATCGCCCCGGCTTGAGCAAAATCTGTTCTGAAATACCTATTTTGCCTACATCATGGAGCAATGAAGCGTGTCTTATCGTATCGACCTCACTTCTTGGCAAACCCATCTCAAGCGAGATACCAACACTCAGATCAGTAACTCGGCGTGAATGACCATGGGTATAGCTGTCTTTTGCATCGATCGCAGCCGCGAGTGATCGAATTGTTTCGAGGTATACATTCAGAAGGTTGTGATAAAGTCTGGCATTTTCAATGGCAATTGAGGCCTGCGACGCCAGAGTCTCGAGTAAATCGAGGTTTTCGATAGCAAACGGCCCTTTTTTGCTCAGAACTCTTTCGCAATTTATAACACCGACCAGATTATCCTTGTTAATAAGCGGAGCCGAAATCAGCGTCAGATCGGTTTTTCTGGCAATACCAGGCAGGTCTTTGTAATCAGGACTTTTGCCGGTATTATCAACTTTGATCGGTTTGCGCAGTTGGGCAGCCCGCCCCGCAACCCCTTCACCGAGCTTCAATCTTACCTCAGTCACGCCCATATCATCGAAACCTCTGTAAACTTCAACATAAAGCTCACCGGTGACGTCATCAAACAACATGAGTGTAGCACGGTCAGAATCAGTGATTCGCGTAGTCATGTCGATAAAATAATTCAAAACGGAGTCCAGATCGAGCGAAGAGTTGACAGCCTTGCCGAGTTCTTGAATAAGGCTCAGTTCAGCAACCTGCATGTCAGTTCGTTCGTGCAGGCTTGCGTTGGCGATTGCCTGCGAAATCTGACCCGAAATGCCCAGCAACAGATTGAGATCATCCTCAAAAAATGCGTCGCCACTGCGTTTGTTATTTACGTTCAAGACCCCAAGAAGAGAGCTGTTATGCAAAATAGGCACAGACAGCACAGAACGGGTCTTGTAATCAAGTCTGCCCTGGTGATTGGCAAACCTCGCATCTTTTGACACATCTCTGAGAAGCACTGGCTGTAAGTTTTGCGCGACCCAGCCGGCAATGCCGTCACCAATCTTAACCTGGATCTGCCCAACCATATTGCTTGGCAGACCAATCGCCGCATCAAGAGATAAAGACTCTGTAAGCGGGTCATAGGCCATCAACGAACAGTTTTCGACCTCCATGACTTCCTGGACCTGTTGCAGAATCGTGTCGAACAATTTCGAAATATTGAGAGTCTTCGACACCGAAGAACCAACCTTGTAAAGAGTCGAAAGATAGTCAAGTTTGCGACGCGAATCATTAAAAAGCCTTTCATTTTCGAAATGAGAGGTAATGATACGCCCGACAGTATTGAGAAGATGCTGATCAGACTCCGAAATAGTCTCAGATTCGTCGCGATGATAAACCCCAAGAGCCCCGACAAGTCGGTCATCCGGGGTTAAAAGAGGCACAATCAGCAGAGATTTGGCAAACTGATCAAGAAAATTGTTGCGTGCAATAGTATTGTCGCGGTGAACATCCTGAATAAGCAGCGCCTTGCGATGCACGCTAACCCAGCCATGGTAGCCCTTTCCCGGAGTTATCGTCAGCGTATCGAGCTCTTCTGGCAATCCTGATGAAGCACGCATGCAAAGTTCTTCTCGATCACTGTTATAAAGCATCAGCGAAGCAGCGTTACAATCGAGAGCGTCGCAAAGCTCTTTGAGAATCAAACAATAACCATCGCGATCTAGAGAACGCACCGAAAGGGCTTCTGAGATGGAGAAAAGCCGCGAAAGCTCTTTAAGCTTCTGATTAGAATTGGCCAGAAGTCGGGCATTTTCAAGAACTTTTGTCACCATTGAGGCAAGAGTGTTCAATGAAAGCACGTCATCTTTGGAAAAAGCGTTGATTTCTGATGAATCTACCGATACGACACCGATAAGCTTCTCGCCAACGAGCAACGGAACAGCAAGTTCAGAGTATATAGATTCTGGAGTTTCTATATAACGCGGCTCAAGAAGCACGTTTGGCACGTTGAGAGTCTCTTTATTGCGGGCAACCCAGCCGGTAATACCCTGACCAAATGGCACTCTGATCTTTTTAACTTCCTGCGGGTATTTTCCGCGGGCAACGGCCACTTCGAGATAGCTCTTATTTTCTTTGCGCAGAAGCAAAGCACCACAGGTAGCTCCGGTAATTTCGATGGCAATATCCATTAGAAACTCAAGAAGATTCTGGAACTCGAGCGTCGAATTCATGATATTCGAAGCTTCTTCGAGCACAGAAAGAATCTTTTCTTTGCGAGCCAGCGCCTCTTTTTCTGCAGCGATGTCTATCATCTGCATAAAAAAACTTTCGATAGATTCAACCGCAGCGTCAAGCTGTTCATCAGTCATAACAGGCAACTGAGCATCACCGTGGTAATTTGCCACAGCCTGCAAAAAAGGGCCAAGAAGCACGGCGCCATAAAAATAGCCGCGGTAATTAAGCTTTATCAGCCTTACTAGAGAACCATCCTGGCGCTCAATGATTTCGGATGCGGGATAATCAACAAATTCAGAAGCATCCGGCATACCATCGAAGAGCTCTTCGATTCTGCCTATAACCACTTCGCCGCGTTCATTTAACGGTACAACGTTCAGACCGGTGAGTCGACGAAACCGGCTAAGAAAACTTTTAAGGTTCTCGCGGTCACAAACTTCTTCCAGATAGATCTTCCTGACCATTTTGCTATAAGTTTCCCTGTTATACTACATACTGTGGCTCTAAATAACGGTCACAGAAACACCTGCAGATCTCCAGCTTTTCAGCTGATTTCAATTACAGAATTCATTCCTTCGTATTTGTTTTTAACCGCATTGCCTGATTTTGGATCGATAACCCAGTCAGTATCGTTAACAACGAACTGGTATTCATGCTTACCAGATTTGAGCTTAAGAGTGCATTTCCAGATGCCGTTTTCCTTTTTCATGGGAGTTGCATCTTTGTTCCAGTCGTTAAAAGTTCCAACCAGCGAAACTTTTACAGCGTCTGCATCTTCAAATTCAAACTCAACTTCGCTTTCAGAGTCAGATGTAGTTCCGGCGGGTTTGGCTTCGGCGTCGTCATCAGACTTTTTAGCTTCGTCTTCCCACATTTCTTCTTCTTCAAAACTGTGTTCGCGACCGATAATATAACCAATACCAAACACACTGGCCATAACAAACAGTTTCCAGACAAACCGTAAAAATCTCATTTTATTGACCTCCTAAGCTTTTTCGCTATTTATAACCTGAAGTGAAGCATACTGCAAGAGTAATGTTTTAAGGCCCTGTTTTTCAAAGCGCACAGTCACACGAAAATCAGCAAGAGAGCCACCGCTGGTTTCTTCGACCTGACCATGCCCAAAAATTTTATGAAGCACTTTTGCTCCCGGTATTAAATTTATCATGGTTGCGTTCGCAGTGCTACCATAATCATCAGATGTGCCAGCAGTTTTTCGTTCGGCAGACCATTTAACCTGCGGATTAAAAGTAAACGCACCTGACTTTGGCCGGCTGCTTACCGCCCCTGGAATCGCATTTGCCGACGGGCGACTTCGGCCTTTTTCGGCAGATTCGCTGCGCCCGTGATAAAGATGAGACGGCACTTCTGTGACAAAGCGTGAAACAGGGTTGTTTCCCCAGGTTCCGAACATCATGCGTCTGTTTGCCGCAGTGAGGAAAAGGCGTTCGCGGGCTCTCGTCATGCCAACATAGGCCAGCCGTCGTTCTTCTTCGAGTTCTTCGGGAGCATCCTTCGAAGAATGATGCGGAAAAATACCTTCTTCCATGGCCACCATAAAAACCACCGGAAACTCAAGCCCCTTGGCATTATGCAATGTCATCAGATGTACTTTTTGCTGAGTTTCGTCGATATCGTCGGCAGCGGCATGCAGAGCAGTATTGGCCAGATAATCATGCAGTTTCAAGTCAGAGTTGTCTTCTTCCTGGTATCTGATATCAGAGACAAGCGCTTCAACATTGTTTCGACGGTCATCTGCCGTTTCGGGATCGTCATTTTTCAAGTAAGCAAAATATTCAACATCATCTACGATCTTGCGGCAAAGCACAGAAACACGCATTTCCTGAGCAGCTTCCATAAAATCGAGCATCATTCTGAAAAACTTACCAATCTTCGACTCCGGATTACGGCATCCTTCTTCGGAGATCGCATCCCAGAGAGAGCGACCGCCATCCGCAAGGAGCTTGTCAATAGTGGATTGACCAATACCACGTCTTGGCGTGTTAATGATTCTTTCGAGCGAGACACCATCTTGCGGGTTATCTATCACCCGCATATACGCGAGAACATCTTTAACTTCACGACGATCAAAAAATTTAGTGCCACCGGTAATATCATAAGCGATACCCTGACGCTGCAAAGCCTGTTCAATCGGTCGGCTCAAACTGTTCATTCTAAAAAGCAGGGCAAAATCACCGGGTGCAAAACCATCATTACACAACGAAGTTATTTTGCGAACTATCCATTCGGCTTCTTCACGGTCATCACCAGCCCTGTTAAAATGAAGCAGTTCGCCGCCCTCTTTGTCTGTCCAGAGTCGTTTCGGGTGTGCGCTTACGTTTCTGGCGATGACAGCACCGGCCGCGTTAAGAATCACCTGAGTAGAACGATAGTTCTGTTCGAGTTTAACAATTCTGGCGCCTTTAAAATCATTGGCAAAATCCTGAATATTGCGGATAGTGGCGCCACGCCAGCTGTAAATAGACTGGTCTTCATCGCCAACGACGCAAAGGTTGCGACTTTTTGAAGAAATCAGAGAAATCAGACAATACTGAGCGTGATTCGTATCCTGGTATTCATCTACAAGAAAATACTGATACTGGTTTTGCAGCTTATGAAGCAGTTCAGGAGAATCTTTCAACAGATAATAGGTTTTAAAAATAAGATCGTCAAAATCAACCGCCTGATTCTGCTGCAACTGAGCCTGATAAGCAACATATGCCTTTTGTACTGTCGCTGAAGCGGGTCCTGGCCCGGCCAGTTTCTGATAATCATCAGGACCGACAAGTTCGTTTTTAGCCTGCGAAATAAAACCAAGCACCGCTTTGGGCGAAAACCTTTTCGGATCGACCTTCTGGTCTTTGAGAACGTTTTTCATCAATTTTTCACTGTCAGATTCGTCATAAATTGTGAATCCATCAGCGAATCCGGCGTGTTTGTGCCAACGACGCAGCAACTGGCAGCAAAAAGAATGAAAAGTCGTAAGCGTGACTCTTTCGCCTCCGGCAACAATATCTCTAACGCGCTCGCGCATTTCGCGGGCAGCTTTGTTTGTAAAAGTGACAGCCAGAATTGAAGACGGATCGACTTCTGATTTCTCGATAAGATAGGCAATGCGCACGGTGAGCATTCTGGTTTTGCCAGAACCTGCGCCTGCGACCACAAGCAGAGGGCCCGAAGTTATCTTTACGGCTTCACGCTGTCGTTCATTGAGCTGCTGCAAAGTTGTATCTATTGAGTTGAACAAGGTTTTAGTCTCCCGACAGTTTGGTAGAAGGGCTATAGCACATAATTACCCACTGCCCTGCGATAAAATTGTGAAGATCATGCACCTGCAGATTATAAAGAGGCCCTTTATAGTCTTCAAAATCGACCGTAGCAACAGTATCTTCTTCAATCAACCCCTGGCGCAATATAGGCACAAGCATGCCGGGTTTTAGGTGTGAGGCCGGCAAAATATAAAACGGCGCTTTACGGCTCAGTTGTATTTTTTTCACAATTTCGAGACCATCGAGATGTGAAAGGGTCTTCACAAAAAGTTCGGCTTCTTCAAGGTCATCACGAGTAATCTCTAAAAACCAGAGACCGTGCTTGCCCTGACGACGCTTAAAATGGCGATGCTCAACACGGTTCGGATCGACCGTTCCTGAAATCTGAATTAAATGCGAATACCTGTTAACGGCGCCCTTTTCGCTACCACCAAATATAACAAACTGAATAGCATTGCTACCAGGGTTACTGCTGTTAGAAAGCCGCATGGTAATATGCGGATGATCGATAAACATGTTGAAGTCGCGTAAAAGCTCATGGGCGCGCGATGGCGTATCAATACTGTTGAATATTTCGCGGGTCATATCTTCAGAAAGCTCTGAATCTGGCTGGCGCGCTGAAAAGGGTATATCCGGAAGCCCGTATTTAAAAACCGCATATTTCTGCATAAAGGTTGCATTTGGCAGGTTTGCCGTCGTATCGATAATCCAGATGCGGTCAACCAGCTCCTGCTGATTAAAAAGATCGTGTCGCAAACTGTTCATCGAAATCAGATCGCGCGTCAAATCAGCCGAAACTGACACTCTGAAACCCATAGAAGAACGTTCCTGCAAATAAAGCGTATATTGACGCACCATTGGGTTTATGCGACCGAAGCAAAGCTGGTCGGGAGTGCAACGAAGAACGGCACCACGTGCGGTAACCAGTTTAATCAGTGGAATACGATGATCATAATTCACATAAACATCGCGAACCCTGGTCAAACTGATTTCGCCCCACCCGGAAGCCCCGGAAACAGGGTGTTCTTCTCTGATATCGGTTATCGCGACAGACTCGTCTCCGCGTAATATTTTTGCATCAGCAGGCAGCATCAGCAACCACACCCAGACAGGCAAAATGGTTGTTTCAGCCGGTTAAAATATATCGTTATATTCATAGAAAAACATCTTACAACATTTTTGCCGATTTCTCATCATCTGATCTTAGACAAAAAAAGACGATAGAATTTGACTTTAACAACGCTTCAGATTAAGCTTTGCAGCATAATCTCGAACTGCCGGGGTATTTCTAATGAGCGTATGCGACGGAACAAAAAAATATCAAATCACCGCAATCTCCGATGCTCTCACCGACATTATCGCTGAGGTCAGCGACGAGTTGCTGCAAAAGCTCGACCTGCCCAAAGGCAACAGTATCGCACTCAACGAAGAAAATCTCAAAAAACTGGCGAATATTGTCAGCACCAATAAGCCACGCATTGCGCCGGGCGGCTCACCAACCAATGTTATTTACGGCGCCAGCAATCTCGGCCTAAAATGCGCCTTCATCGGCTGCGTTGGCTGCGATGATTTTGGCTATGACTACATTAACAACCTGAGAGAAAACGACATAGACACCTATGTTTCAATCAAACGTGGCAACTCAGGCTTATGCTACACCCTGATCAGCCCCGACGGGCAGCGCACGTTCGGGCTTGATTTTGGTGTAGCAAAACAGGTTTACGAATATGAAATACTGCACAGTCTGATCAAAGACTCTGATTTTCTACACTTTTCGGCCTACGAATTCAGAGGCGACAACCCGATAAACGTGGCAACACGCCACGCAACCGATATTGCGCGCAAGGCCGGCACACGTATTTCCTTCGATCTCGGCGACAGCCTGGTTGTAAAATCATCAAGAGAACAGATTGAAGAGTTTTTCAGCGAAAAAATCAATATCCTGTTCGCCAACGAAGACGAGGCCAAAGCCCTGTGCAACGGCAGCGATAATTATCGCCAGATGCTCAGATATGCAGACATGGTCGTAATCAAACTCGGTTCAAAAGGCGCCCTGGCAATAACGCCCGATGGGGAAACAAGAGTTTCCGCTTACAAAGTTGAAGATGTTAAAGATACCAACGGTGCCGGTGATAATTTTCAGGCGGGTTTCTTTTATGGTCTCTACAAAAAACTCAGCCTCGAAACCTGCCTCAGAATCGGCAATTTTCTCGCAGCCAATATTATCAGACGAATTGGCGCCCAATCTCAGGTAAAAATATCAGGCATCGAGTTTATTATCTGACGATTTTTTTCATAACCAGGCATCATAGAAGGTTTTGCCCCAGTTAAGATCTGTGTCATTTGCCCTTCTTTATAATAACCGGCTTTTTCAGCCACTGTTCAGTTTGCCGCCCATAAAAAAACAGCCCCCTTGCGGGGGCTGCCTTTTTTAGTGCTGAGGTCAGATTTTGATTTCTGAAAGCTGCTTGTAGAGGCTGAATTTAAACTTAACATCCTTTTGTGCCTGTTCAATAAGCTTCTGAGACACTTCGGGGTTAGATTTTTTCAACATTCTGAAGCGGTTTTCACCATAAATATAGTCTGCAAGAGGCAAAGTTGGTTCTTTTGAATCAACAGTCAGCGGGTTCTTGCCCTGAGCAACATTATCAGGATTGAATCTGAACAGAGGCCAGTGACCAGCATCAACGGCTCTCTTCTGTTCAATCAGACCCTGCGACATATCGATACCATGGTTAATACAATGGCTGTAAGCGATTATCAAAGCCGGACCATCGTAAGCTTCAGCTTCGAGCATAGTCTTGAGAGTATGGGCCGGGTTTGCACCCAGACTGACTTTGGCAACATAGATATTGCCGTAGGTCATGGCAATCATGCCGAGATCTTTCTTGGGCATTGGCTTACCACCGGCGGCAAATTTGGCAACTGAGCCGAGCGGAGTAGATTTGCTCATCTGACCACCGGTATTAGAATACACTTCGGTATCGAGAACCAGCACCTTAACATTCTTGCCTGAAGCGAGAACATGGTCAAGTCCGCCGTAACCGATATCATATGCCCAACCATCTCCGCCAATGATCCAGACAGAGCGTTTAACCAGATACTGAGCCATATTGGAAAGTCTTACGCAAATTTCGTCTTTGCAATCTTTGATAGCTGCCTTGAGCTCTTCAATATTGGCACGCTGGGTTTCGATTTCTTCCTGGGTCTTCTGAGTATTGCCAAGAATCTTCGCTGCGATAGCCTTGATGGAAGCAGAGCATTTGCAACCACAATCAGCTGCTTTATTGAGCAGTTCAACCGCTTCGCCCATCATCTTGTCGGTGGCAAGACGCATACCAAGACCAAATTCTGCGTTGTCTTCAAACAGACTGTTCGCCCAGGCAACACCACGGCCATCAGCGCGGGCAGCATATGGAGTAGTCGGCAGGTTTCCGCCGTAGATTGATGAACAACCGGTAGCATTTGCAACCATCAGGCGGTCGCCACAGATCTGGGTTACAAGCTTGATATAAGCAGTTTCGCCGCAACCGGCACAAGCGCCTGAGAATTCGATCATCGGCTTAACATACTGAGTACCCTTGATGGTGCTCATATTGATAAGCGAGCGATCCGGGTCTGGGATCTTGTTGAGGAAATAATCCCAGTTTTCAGCTTCATGAGCGCGCATGGCTTCATCTTTGTGAACCAGGTTAATAGCTTTGGTTTCGAGCTTATTGCCGCTGGCATCCTTCTGGAATGCCGGGCAGATGCTTACACAAGCGCCACAACCGGTGCAGTCTTCAGGAGCAACCTGAACGGTGAATCCAAGGTCTTCTTTGAAGCCTTTGGCTTTGCATGATTTGAAAGTTTTCGGAGCTTTTTCTGCAAAATTCGGAGTATATACTTTGGTTCTGATGGCAGCGTGGGGGCACACCAGAGAACACATGCCGCACTGAATGCAGGTATTAGAATCCCATAGTGGCATCTTAATACCAACGTTGCGTTTTTCATACTGAGTAGTGCTGGTCGGGAAAGTGCCATCAACGGGCATCTGTCCAACGGTTATCGCATCGCCTTTGCCGGCGAGGATTGGTTCAAGAACATCTTTAACCAGCTTCGGAGCATTTTTAAGAACCATAGCAGGCTTGATGTGATCTTTTGAAGTAACAGAAGCGGGAACCTTTACTTCGAAAAGATTTTCAACAGCCATATCAATGGCCTTCCAGTTCATCTTGACAACTTCTTCGCCTTTTTTGCCATAGGTCTTTTTGGCGGCATCCTTCAAGAACTGCACATATTCTGCACGGGGCAGAATCTTCGAGATTTCAAAGAAACAGGTCTGCATGAACAGGTTGATGCGATTACCAAGCCCGATTGATTCAGCAAGTTTGGTAGCGTTGATAACATACATCTTCGCTTTTTTGTCGATAATACGTTTCTGGGTTTCCTTTGGCAGTTTGTCCCAGACTTCATCTTTGCTGTATTCGGTTTCGAGCAGGAAAGTGCCACCAGTCTTGAGATCTTTGAGCATGTCGTAAGTATCAACAAAATTGAACTTGTGGCAGGCAATAAAGTTGGCGTGCGAAACAAGGTATGGGCAGCGCAGCGGTTTTTCGCCAAATCTCAGGTGAGAAATAGTCATGCTGCCTGATTTTTTTGAGTCATAAACGAAGTAGCCCTGAGCATTATTTTTGGTCTTATCACCGATAACTTTGATGGCGTCTTTGTTGGCGCCAACAGTACCGTCTGAGCCCAGACCATAAAACATAGCAGAAAAAGTCTTCGGATCGCCTGTTTCTACCGCTTCGCCAAGTTCAAGACTGGTATTGCAGACGTCATCTACAATACCTACAGTAAAATGATTTTTGGGCTTGTCGGCTTTAAGGTTTTCAAAAACGGCAAGAACCTGATTTGGAGTAAAATCTTTTGAACCGAGACCGTAACGGCCGCCAACAATTTTCGGCCATTTGGTAAACGGAGCAATTTCGTTTTCAAGAGCTTCACCGATGCTGTTTCTGACATCAACATAAAGAGGTTCGCCGGCGCAACCGGGTTCTTTGGTGCGATCAAGAACGGCAATGCTTTTGGTGGTTTTGGGGAAAGCTTTTACAAGGTGTTCAACGCTGAATGGGCGATACAGGCGAACTTTAACCAGACCAACTTTTTCGCCCTTTTCGTTGAGATATTCAACGACTTCATGAATTGTTTCAGCGCCGCTGCCCATGGCAACAATAACGCGTTCAGCTTTAGGATCGCCAACATATTCGAACAGGCTGTATTCACGGCCGGTAAGCTTGGCAAACTTTTTCATGGCTTTCAGAACGATTTCTGGGGTCTTTTCGTAAAACCTGTTAACAGTTTCGCGGCCCTGGAAATAAACGTCGGGGTTCTGAGCAGTACCGCGCATAGTCGGATGATCAGGATTAAGACCGCGGGCACGATGTTCCTGAACCAGCTTGTCATCGATCATTGCTTTAATGTTTTCTTCAGAAATCAGTTCGATTTTGTTAACTTCATGAGAAGTTCTGAAACCATCAAAGAAATGAATGAACGGAACGCGGCTTTCAAGAGTGGCTGCCTGAGAGATCAGAGCCATGTCATGGGCTTCCTGAACTGAGTTGGCACCGATCATGGCAAAGCCGGTCTGGCGGGTAGCCATAATATCGCTATGATCACCAAAAATCGACAGAGCTGCACAGGCAAGTGAACGTGCCGAAACATGAAAAACGGTGGAAGTCAGTTCACCGGCAATTTTAAACATGTTCGGAATCATGAGCAGAAGGCCCTGAGAAGCAGTAAAAGTAGTGGTAAGAGCACCGGAGGTAAGAGAACCGTGAACAGCACCGGCGGCACCGCCCTCAGACTGCATTTCATAAACAGTCGGAACCGTACCCCAGACATTTTTTTGACCAGCGGCTGAATACGCGTCGGCGTGTTCACCCATATTGCTGGAGGGTGTAATCGGGTAGATCGCAATTACTTCATTAGTTTTGTGCGCAATCAGCGCGGTAGCTTCGTTCCCGTCCATCATTGCGTATGTCTTTTTAGTCACAATCGCACTCCTGCCTGAATGATTATTGGCGCCAATAGAAAAAAAAATCCGGCACCTGAAGGCAAGGTGATATTAAGCCAAAAAGACGGGACAAGTCAAGAAAAGTAAGCCAGGGTTTGTGATTTTTTTTTCAAACCCGGTGGGCTGAAAAAACCAATTCTCAATCGATATTTTGACTTCACGTATAATATAACTGCACAATACCAACATGCATAAAAACAACAAATCATCGTTGCCGCTTTAAACGGGGTGTAGGGCAGCATGTGTCTCTTTTTTTCTGACAGAGCAGTTGCATAAGATCAAGCGCAGAAGTTGCATTCAGTTTCTGTGCAACGCAGATTATAAAATGTTCAAAATTTATTACAAATGACCGGGGCTTTATAACGAAGCCTTTTATAAAAAATTTCGCATGGTTTTGCTGCCTGAGCCAGCCAGATCTGGCCAGTTTGCGCCGCAAAATCTTAACAGAAGCCGGGTTGACATTGTCGATTTATCACCTATATTGCAAACACAGCCAGAAACAGGAGCATATTATGACCAGAGCCCGAAACTTTGCAGATTTTGCCAAAATGCTGCTTATTGCAGGCTTCGCGTCAGTACCATCGATCGCCTCAGCCAATCCACTTGTCTTTGACCCGGTAAGTGCCACTCTTCCCCTGTTTCTCGAAACTTTTTTCTTCGCTTTTTCATTAAAAGCCCTTGGCTTTCGCCCGATTCCGGTCTTCTTAGCGTGGTTTTTCGTTACCTCAACCACCTGGTATCTTCTGATCGGATTCTCGCTTGGCTCATTCGTGGCAATTCTGGCCGGCAGCGCTTTTACAACTGAAGAAGGCGGCATTATATATCTTGCCGCCGCGATTTTTCTTGAACTGGGCATCAGCCTCATAGAAACGCTTATATTGCTTCTCGCAGCCCGAATGCGATTCTTTCGCCGACCAGACACCGCAAATGTTCAACCATTTTTCGGCATTGTTTTTAAAATTGCCATTATCGGAAATCTGGTCTCGATGGTCAGTGCTCTGCCTGAAACGCTTGAGCACGATTATTCATGCATCTTCTATCTGATAATCATCCCGGCTATCTATCTGGCAAAATATCTTACCCGAGCCGTTTCGGGGCTGAATACAGCCCCGAAATCAGACACATCGGCGTAATTCTGCTCATTCAACAGCAGGCAGGCTTATATCATCACCAGTTAACCTGCCATCGACTCTATCAGGGCCAACACTATAAAACACTGTTTCGCCATCTTTCTGCACTGATTTAATCGGCTGCCCCGACCACGGATCAGTCAGGCTTACAGACTTCCCAAGCAACAGAGCAAGTTTCGACACAAGCATTACTTTTTGTGCAAGGCGCTCCTGGCAGGCGATATAAGCTTTACGAAAATTTGGCAGAGCAATTAAAAGAACCAGATGATGAGTAAACACACGCAAATCTTCATCATAGCTACCGGTCTCAAACATCTGCTGTTTCAATTGCTTATATTTCAACACCGGATCACCATAAATCACATCCAGCAGCCACATGGCAAGCGGCGCTTTGCGATATAAAGCACCGTAAAAATACTTAAAGTAAACAAACTCATCTTCCATACTGGCTGCCATCGAACGGTCAATTGCCAGAGAATTAGTAAGTGCAACCAGGCAATCTGCAACTTCAAATTCGCTAATCAGACCAGCACGAACCATTGGCACCAGGCTTTTTAATGCAATACCATCAATTGCCGCAGCAATCATTTTTCCGATAAGAAATGGGCTGCTGAGATCGGTCATACGGGCAAGCTTAATCGAAGCCTCAAAAATAAAAGCGCTGTTTTCGGCCGGAAACTGCTCCTTGAACCTGGCATGAAAAGCGGCAAGAAACTTGGCGGTTTTTCTGATTTTTTTGTAACTTTCAGCCAGCGAGCAATCTAACGGGTCAAGCTGCGGGCTTGCAAAAATTACAAGATATTTCCAATCAAGACCGTTAAACGCCTTGATTGCGGCAACAATTTCCTGATCATGCTCTGAAACCGATGCAGCAAGGGCAAATGACTTATTTCCAGCAGGTTCTTTCAGTAACTTCCCGGCAAAACCTGAAACCGTTTTCCAGCTGGCAAAAGCTGCCCGAGTCGATTCGTCCAGGTACATCAGCTGTTTTTGAGCAGGCAGGTTTTCAAAACCTGTAGATTTGCTCCATTCAGCATCATTAAGCTGCTTGACCGCACCAACAAGGTTCATAAAGCTGTAAACAGCCGAAACAACAGAAATAAAAACCAACAATGAAATAATTGCTACCAGCCTTTTTGCGGGACTGTAAGAGTAAAATTTTTCAATTAGATTACGCATGGCAAGCCTCCCTTGTTTTGTCGTGGCGGTGAACCGGCATTACTGCTGCAGTCAGAATGAAAGTCGTCGCCATCAGAATCAAAAACGCACGCATGACACCTCTTACCAACACAAGAACCATGCTCTGGCCGCCTGAGAATAAATCAGTGGCATGCCATGCCATCGGCAGGTTCTGTTCGACCATTAGTTCAACATCCAATATCGGCGACTGCATGGGCACAAACCCCATGGCAGCGTAAACAAGCAAAACCGGAACAAAAATTACAATGAAGCATTTAAAAACCGCCCACAATTCATTAACGGGAACTACACTCGCGCGCCTGCTCAATCTTTCGCCGATTTTGCGACTCAACGAATTATCGCGACCAACCTCATCGGTTATTTTATCGAAGGCAGCCTTTATTTTTTCAGACTTCATCGCTGATCTCCTCTTGTAAAACCAGGCCCAAACGGTCTTTTAATCTGGACAGTCTCGACATGACTGTTCCTGTTTTTATCTGCATTTCATCGGCAATTTCTTTATAACTCATGTCAGCACTGAATCTCAGCGTAATAATCTGCCGGTCTTCATCGTCAAGCTTGCTCAGAATATCTTTAAGCTGCACCACTGTCTCGTCCTTTATAAAGCGATTCTCAAGCTCTGCTGCCTCGCTGCAGGTCTCAAAACCACAGAAACGCGCCAGATATCTTAGTTTTGTTTTCAGACTGCGACGGTTTTTAAGAGCCTCATTGCGAGCAACCTTTACCAGCCAGGCTTTTTGCCTGAATGACTCACTCAGAAACTCAGAATTATTAAAAGCCTTGATAAAAACTTCCTGAACTATATCCCAGCTGTCTTCAGCATTAAGAGTAATACCATAGACGATTGAATACACCAGCCCCTGAAACTGTCGAATCAGTAAGGCAAATTGTGCATCGATTGTCTGATTGTTTTTATTCATCTCATTATCTTAAATCCACCGGCACGAAGTTTATTCCATTTTTTTAACTTATTTTGCGCAACCGCCAGAATAAGCAGTATTTTGCATCTGCAAGGAATCAGCCTGCGCACCGACAGCAGCCTATCTGGCTTGATAATGGCGGTATTGCCCTTTAAAAAAAGTTGTAAGAGCTCCTTGTTTTTCGAGACTCTTCAAAGACGCCTGCACTCGGGCATCGCCATAACGCCTGAATTTTCCGCTGATTTTATTGATCGTTCTCGCGGCAGTAGAGCAATATTCGAGAATTTCTTCAGCAAGCAGATCTACCGCTTCAGGCAAATCCTTTATCGGTATTACCAGGGTTTTGCCCGGATTGGCAGGGGAATAATTTTCGCCGGCTTCAAAGCGAAGACAGTCTGCGTGACGCAAAAGAAAACTGCGTATTTTGACCCGCAAAGCTCCACCGGTGCCGCTTGAGCCATATCCATGAATGACGTCAAACCGGCTGCGATCGCCTTTTTTGACCCTGGAATTATAGAAGCGCACCAGCGCCTCAATTGCCTCAATCTGCGTATACCCGTGCAAATCAATCTCGTTGTTCATAGATCACCGAATATACCCGATCATCTACCCGATTTCAATAACATGCTTGCCGGCTACTCCTTAAAGAAGGGTTCTGCGCAATTCTTCGGCACTACGTGGGTCAAGCAAAGCCGGCGCAACATCAAGAACCGTCCGACACCCGCTGTGTCCTTGACACGCAAGACGGTAGGCAGCACGAGCATAAGCGACCAGCACGCTGGCTGTAAACTCCGGATTAGAATCAAGTTTGAGGCTGAATTCTATGACATGGGCATTCTGCCCGTTCATACCCGTAACACCCGACCTGATAACGAAACCGCCATGTGGAATTTTGGCATGATCCCGCTGCAATTCTGCTTCAGTAATAAAGTGAACGGTAGTATCATAATCGGCAAAATAATTAGGCATAGTCTTGATTTCATGAGTAATCAGCTCTCTGTCGGCGCCTTCTTCAGCAACAACATAGCACTGCCGAAGATGCTTCTGGCGTGCGGTCAGAGATGGTTTTTCCCCGGATCGAACGCGTGCCAGCGCCTCATCAACAGGAATCGTATATTGCCGGGCATCTTTTACCCCGCGCAACCGACGGACAGCATCAGAATGGCCCTGACTGACACCTTTTCCCCAGAACGTTTCGTCGTTGCCCTGCGGCAGAATAGCCTGTGAAATCAATCTGTTCAGCGAAAATAAACCCGGGTCCCAGCCAACAGAAATAATTCCGAGGTGGTTCGCTTTTTTAGCGGCAGCATCTACCGCAGCGTAATGGTCTGAAATACACGCGTGCGTATCAAAACTGTCCACCACATTAAAATGGCTGGCGAATTCAGGTGTCTGGGTCGGCAAATCGGTCGCACTGCCACCACAGAGAATCATGACATCGATAGCACCTTTCCATGACCCGGCTTCAGACACAGAAACTACTTTAAGGCCTGGCGTAAGCGGTGAAATAGATGCAGGGTCTCTGCGACTGAAAATTGCCGCCAGTTCCATGTCTGGACTTTGCCGGACGGCGCTTTCGACTCCTCGCCCAAGATTACCATAACCAACAATGCCGATGCGAATTGTCATAAAGCAGCTCTCCCTGTCTTTGTTTAATTTAATATTTAACAATCATTTTCAACCGCTAAAAACTGGTCAAGCTCGCTGAAATTTAGGGTTGAGAAGTAATCTTCAAGTCTTTCGGCCCTTCTGATCACAATAACCTCGCCACTTTCGCGACGCAGCAGTTCAGCTGACCTGAGCTGCCCGTTGTAGTTAAAACCCATCGCATGCCCGTGAGCACCGGTAGTGTGTATTACGACAACATCCCCAACTTCGACAGATGGCAGCATCCGTTCTATGGCGAACTTATCGTTGTTCTCGCAAAGAGAACCGGTGACATCGTATTTATGGTCGTGCGGTAATGTTTCTTTTCCGAGAACAGTTATGTGATGGTAAGCACCATACATGCCAGGTCGCATCAGGTCGGCCATGCTGGCATCCAGCCCGATATAGTCGCGATAAATGCTTTTAAGATGCCTGACCCTGGCAACCAGCCAGCCATAAGGCCCGGTAATCATTCTGCCGTTTTCCATATATATTTTAAGAGGGGAAAGGTTATTACCGACTATCAGTCTTTCGTATTCGCTTTTAATGCCGGCCGAAACTTTTTTGAGATCCAGCTTTTGCTCTTCTGGTCGGTAAGGAACCCCATATCCGCCGCCGAGATCTACAAATTCAATTCTGACACCGGTCTGGCAATATATATCAACAACAAGCTCAAACACCATTTTTGCGGTTTCAATATGGTAATCTTCATTCAATTCGTTTGAAGCCACCATGGTGTGCAGACCGAATCTTGTGACACCCTTCTGTCTGGCGATTCTGTAAGCTTCAACAATCTGCTCACCTGTCAGGCCATATTTGGCTTCTTCAGGCCTGCCAATTATCACATTGCCGCTTTTCAGAGGCCCCGGATTATATCTGAAGCTGAGCAGCTCAGGAAGCCCGGCCGATTTTTCCAGAAAATCAATATGTCTGATGTCATCAAGATTGATAATTGCGCCAAGTTTTTTTGCCGCCACAAACTCTTCTGCCGGAGTATTGTTTGAAGAGAACATTATGTCTTCTCTGGCAATGCCAGCTTTTTCGGCGAGGATAAGCTCTGGCAAAGAGCTGCAATCGGCACCCATACCAGAAGCCTTAAGAATTTTAAGTATAAATGGGTTTGGCAGAGCCTTTACAGCGTAATAATTTTTGAACCCCGGCATCCATGAGAATATGCGATTAAACCGCTCGGCATTTTCTCTGATCATTTTCTCGTCGTACAGATGAAAAGGTGTCGCGCGCTTCGCAATCAGCTCAAGCACCTGCTCTTTTGTCAGCGGAAAATTATAAACCATATTTTACCCCCTGCGCCATTCATGCGGCTGGCGGCGCAGCTTCAAAAAAAGCGCGGTGTAATTCGACAATACAGGTTTCGGCCTGGTTATCATCGACGATAAAACTTATGTTCACCTTTGAAGCCCCCTGCGAGATCATCTGCACATTTATGCCGCTGCGATTGAGCACATCAAAGGTTTTTTCGAGAATTTCTGACGAGTGTTTTACGTTGCCGACCATGGTAATAATGGTTTTGCCGCTTTTGATGTTAACATTGGCAATTTTTTCAAGTTCGGTCTTTAGCTTTTCGAGACCACCATTTTTGCTGTCCAGGGTGAGCGAAATACTAACCTCGCTGGTAGCGAGCATATCAACCGAAATTTTCTGTTCATCGAAAAGCTGAAAAACCCTTGCCAGAAAACCATACTGTCCGAGCATTCTCGTCGAAACAATGTCGACGAGAGTGACATTCTTTTTAAAAGTCAGCACCCGCAACAATTCATCTTTGTCGTCAAAATTTTTCACGATGAGGGTTCCGGGGTGAGCGGGGTTATAAGAGTTTTTAACTCGAACCGGAATATTTCTGGCCATGGCCGGAAGAATAGAACGCGGATGCAGCACCTTCGCACCAAAATACGCCAGTTCGCTGGCCTCTTCGAAAGAAATTTTTGTTACCGGCCAGGCACACGCAACGACACGCGGATCGGTAGTAAGTATGCCATCCACGTCTTTCCAAACCTGAATTTCGTCGACAGAAAGCGCCGCCCCCAGAATTGAAGCAGTTAAATCGCTGCCGCCTCTGCCAAGAGTGGTAATATTGGCGTTCAAATCTTTAGCAATAAAACCTGTGACAACAGGCGTAAAAGCATAATCAGACTTAAGATTGCCAAGACTGGCGGCGATTTTTGCGTAAGTTTCTTCAAGCACATCGGCATCGGTAAATTCTGAATTGCTTGTAAAGCCGATATCCCAGGCATCGAAGAATTCTGCTTTAATGCCGGCATTACATAAATAGGCAGCCAGAATTCTCACCGAGAGCCTTTCGCCAAACGAAACGAGATAATCTCTGGTTCTGTTCGAAATTTCTCTGATCAGAGCGATGCCCTCAAGCAGTTTCTGCAGCTCATCCAGCAGAGTTACTAGGCCGGTCCGGTCAACCCATAGTTCTTCTGCAACCGCAAAATGCAGTCTACTGATTTCCTCAATGCAAACTTTGCCAGAAAGCGCCATCTCTGCCGCAGCCAGCAAATTATCGGTGGTTTTTCCCATTGCCGAAGCGACAATCACAGGCCGATCTGAGACGAACATATTAATGATATCAGCCACATGCCTGATTCTTTCGGCATTTGCCAGTGAACTGCCGCCAAATTTCATAACTATCATGCTTAAGACTCCTTGCGGGGATATCTGACAAAACCACAGTCTGCTCGACATCAGGAGCGTAAGTCTACCCGTAAAATCACCTAAAAAACAATACTTTTTTACCGGGCACGGCACAGTTGCCCTGAACTACCAGTAAATAACCGATATGAGACTTCGTCATTCAGGGCGAAGAAGCAAAACACACAGCTTTAATGTTTTGCACGACGTAACGCCCACTTGCTTTGCCTCTGCTGAAAGGTTAGGGTGATCTGAGCAACAAATATTTTACAAAAAAACGGTGGTGTATAAAAAGTATGAAACCCTCAAACAGAGCACATCTGGTATTTTCGCTTCTGGCGCTATTGCTGATTGGCAATCAAAATTTAATCGCTGAGCAGTTAAAAGCTCATAAATTTGAGCTTCTTCAAACGCCCGAATTGCCAGACTATCATCAGAGCATCTTTAAGATACTCAAACTTGGGCACAGTGCCATCAAAGAGTTTGAACAAAAAATAAAAGAACTCGAAAGTCTGCCGGCAGAACAGCTTACAATCGAGAATAGCTTAATAGAGTTCGAAGACCAGCTGGCAATTTTGCGCTCAAAGATAGATCCATACACTTTTCTTGCTAATGTCAGTTCGCAGAGCATTTATAGAAAAGCGGCTTCCAGGCTTATTAAAGCTAGAAGACTGCTGTTTAAGCGATTGTCTGCCTCGCAGGCGCTGAAAACCGCATTAGATACGGCAATAAAAAAGACGGCAAAACCTGATCGCGAAATTGCTGCACTTCACACCAGATTACAGCACAGCTTTTTTTCTTCGCCACATCAAAATGCGCCCCAAAGTGCTTCTGACTTGCAAAAACTGAAGGACAAAATTAAAAACAAAGAAACGAAATTCGCACTCAATTACCAAAAATGGGGTGACGATCAGTCTGTTTGCAGAATAGTCGTTTCTGCAGAAGAGCTTAATTCAATCAACAAAGACTTATTTTCTGAGATAAAGCGCCACGATAATGGCAACATCGAAATCGAAGTTAAGTCTCCACATGAATTTTTAAGTGTTTGCGCATCGGCCAGCGCAAGAAAAAAGTTGATGTATAACCTTAACACCTGCTTTTCACGCGAAAATGTAAGGTTGCTTGAAGAAACCCTGTCACTCAGAAATGAATTGGCAAAACAGCATGGCTTTAACAACTTCGCCGAAATGACGCTGTCAGAAATGACCTGTAAATCTCCAGATACCGTGCTTGCCTTTCTCAACAGAGAAATAGCCAGGCTTGTTCCTGAAGCACGCGAAACATTGGCAATGCTTAAAGCCTTAAAGGCCGCCGAAGAGAACTCTTTGCCCGAGCAAACTATTATAAACAGCTGGGATTACGACTACTACAAAAACAGATATGCGAGCAAAATGACGACCAAGAGTTTCAGCGTGTATTTCCCGGCATTTCAGGTGATAAACAAAGCATTTTCCTTTCTAGAACGGCTTTTTAATATAAAATTTGAAAAAATTGACACATCAACGTGGCATAAAGATGTTTCGACCTTCTCAATCAGAGACAGATCAGGAACAATCATAGGCTACATATACCTGGATCTGATTATGCGCCCGGGCAAAATGTATGCCTTTTACCTGCAGTCACTTGTAAGAAACAAACTTTCCAGCCAGAACGCGAGAAAAAAAGTTCCGGTAATGGCTCTTTATGGAGCCTGCTCAAGCGACCAACCCCACCTCATGGAACCAAATGAATACAGAATGCTGCTTCACGAACTTGGTCACTCACTACAGGATATCTTATATGGTTCGCGATATTCAGAACTTTCTGGCGCGTTTGCCCAAAAAGATTTTGCCGAAATTCCTTCGCTGTTAATAGAGCATTTCAGCCAACACCCAGACACCCTTTCAGAGGTTACATCTCATGCAGAGACTGGCAAAGCGCTAACCGAAAGTCAAATCGCAGAACTGACAAGCTTAACTCGAAACTTTGCTGCCATTGAAAAGCTTATGATTATCATGAATGCGAAATATGACCTTCTCATACATATTTCAGCTCCTGACAACACATCAGCATTGTATCTGAAGCTGCAAAAAGACATACTCGCCATGCCTTTGCCCGATAACACGACTCCGCAAACTGCTTTTTTTCATTTAATGGAAGAGGGAAACGCATGCCGCTACTGGGCCTACCCTTTCGCAAACGCCGTTTCTCAAAAAATATTTGCCAGGCTAAAAGACGTAAAACATGAAAACCGTGATGAAATTGAAAAATACCGCAAATACATTCTCGAACTGCCCATAGTCGATGCTAGAGCCACGCTAAGCAACTATTTTGGCTATGATGTTATACAAGAGCTGATAAAGCAATGAAGAAAGCCCGCCTGATTGCAGCTTACATATTGAGACAATAAAAAAATCTCCACCCTCGGCCTACAGACCGGGGATGGAGAAATTTTTATTGCAACTGTCAGCTTATTTTTTACTCTTCAATTCACGGGTGTTTTTTGACAAATCGGCCTTGGATATAGATCCCTCGCAACGAGAGACAACAGTTTCATCGCTGATCCAGAGAACCGTAGGTGTTTTGGCGACTTTATATTTTTCAGCCAGGTCTTTGGCGTTATCGATATCAAACATGAACAGAAGAATATCAGGATTCTTCTCTCCAACATTTTCAATGACCGATTTAACAAGACTTGCCCGGTTAGAGTCGGCATTGCCCTGAAAAAGAATGACTTGAAAATGACTTTTTTCGCTGACTGCCGGATCATTGGCAATTTTGGCAGAAAGTTTGGAAAGGTCTGCCATAGGAGGTTTTGATGGCTGATATGACGCCGGCCTCTCAATCACCGGACTTTTTGCCCTGGTTAAAGCGCTGGCCTTAAGAGAGGCCCTTATCGGCGAAGTGCGGGTGCTTTCGGAATAATCAGGAAAATAACCGCCCGAAACATTGATGCAGAATTGAACAGGCAAAGCTTTGGGCATAGCAGAGAGAGCATTATCGCCCTTAGGATCGTATTTGGCGTAGGCAGGCCAGCCTTCGAAAGCTTTTTCCTGGACAGTGGCATATTCGCTTCCACCCATGGTTCCGATGGGCAATTTTTCGTAAGCATGAAAAGGGAATCTGCCGCGCAGGTCTGGCAAAGCGAAGTTTTTTTGACCGTCGCCGCCGTATATGGTTCCAATAATCGCGAACAGAGCCTGGTAATCGCTTATATTCAAAAGCTGACCGTCACATGGCAACCACTGCTCAGGTGCGTAAGAATAAGGCATAAGGCGGATTTCGCCAAGAATACTTTCCTGGGCCTGGGTTGAGTTTGCAAATGAAATTAGCAGCAAAAGCGCTAAGATGGTGATTTTTAAACAATTTGATCCTGAAGATTGTCTTTTCATATTCTAACCTTTCTTGACTGTTTCATTGAACAATCATGGTCTGCAGGGATAAATACCCCTGACAGCTATGATATATTTGATTCCTGCCACCATTGGAGGCTGCAAATCTATCATGTGCGTGGCCGTAGCGACTTCCTGCAGATCAAATCTGAACAAGGTATCCGCGGCCTTATATTCTTTCGGAAAGGCGGCAAACTCAGCCGAAGAAGATTTTGGCCCTACCAGGGTTCCCTGGGTATTTGGAGTCAAGCCTGTTCCTTTGCCCGCGCCTATTACAGGAATGTTGTTCAAGTTGGGAAGGGCAAAGGTGTTGCGTCCGTCTCCGCCAAACTGGTTATAAAGAAGAGAAAACAAAGCAGCGTTCTGGCGGATGGCAATCATCTGTCCATTGCAGAACATCCAGCCTCGCGGTGGGTAGTTTCCTGCAAACATGCGAATTTCTCCAAGATAAGGGTCTTGCGCAAAAGTCGGGGCAGAAATGACAACCAATGCACAGCAGACCAAAATAGTCTGTATGAATCGATAAAGTCTTCTATGTGTAGTCATAAGATGTTTTTATCTCCTTTGTTTGCTATTCGCGGCAGGGATACAAGCCGTTAACGCATATTATGTAATTAAGCGCCAGGTAAGGCGGAGTTACCGACAAGGCTTTTCCGTCAGTCGGTGATGTGAGTGCCACATAGTTCCTGCCCTGATACAAAGGCGCCCCACTCTTATCCAAGCTCTTAAGCGTTCCGGTGAAGTCCAAAAACCTGCTATTAGTAATCTGGGTATTTGAATCCACGCTATGCATTGCTAAACGCCCGCGCAGATCAGGGATATTGAATGTGTTTTGATTGTCTCCTCCATAATTGAAACCAATTATGCTGAAAAGAGCCTGCCAATCTGCCACTTTGAGCGCCCGGCCATCGCAGAACATCCAGCCTTTGGGTTCACGGGCTCCACTCCATAGGCGAATTTCTCCTATGTATTGGCAAGACGTGTCCTGGGCGGACAAAGGAATGGTAATTCCGGTCAACCAGACCAGAATTACCGCGAACATGACAATACGAAAGCATCGACATGGCGAACATTTCATGATTGAAAAATTTCCTCCTTGTATTAATCAGGTCTTCTAACTTAGCGCTATTTTAGAAGCAATTATAAGTTCAAGTCAATCACTATAAATTGAATGCACCAGAAAGAATCATAACAAAAGATAGTCGTGATTCTTTTAACCATTCGTGTCATCAAGACCAAGCTGCCATCGCAAAAATGCCCACTGGTCGGCTTGCTCTTCGAGAATCTGCGATAAAGGCTTGCCCATACCGTGGCCTGCTTCGCGTTCAACCCACAACAGCACCGGCTGGTCAAGGTCGTTTTTGCCGACAGTCTGAAGTGCTGCGGCCATTTTACGGGCATGCATCGGGTGAACACGGGTGTCCTTTTCGGCAGTATGAATAAAAATCGCCGGATAACGGCAACCAGCGACAATATTGTGGTATGGCGAGTAACGGCGTAACCAGACAAAATCCGCGGGGTTTTCAGCCGTTCCATATTCAGGCACCCAGAACCTGGCCATGAGAAAATTCTGATAACGCAACATATCCAGCAGAGGTACACCGCAGATTGCCGCCCGGTAAAGATCCGGGCGCCTGGTAATGGCAGCGCCGACCAGCAATCCACCATTCGAACGGCCGCTGACTGCAAGTATATTCGGGTTGGTATAACCAGAATCTATAAGCCATTCGGCCGCAGCTTCGAGATCTTCAAAAACCCGTTCTTTATTGCCAAGCGTGCCCATTTTATGCCAGTTATCGCCATATTCACCGCCACCACGAAGATTGACCACGGCATAAATGCCGCCGTCTTCTATCCAGGGCACAACCGGCGCAGAAAAAGCCGGCGTCATACTGATGGCAAAACCACCATAACCATAAATCAGGGCCGGATTTGCGCCGTTTTTAATCAAACCCTTACAGTGAACCAGAAACATGCTGACCCTGGTGCCGTCTTTTGACTCAAACCAGTGCTGGCTCACCTGCATAGCAGACAGATCAGCTGCCACGGGCCCTTTCCACCAGACATTAAATGCAGAAGCAGGCTTTTCGTAATGCAGAAGTATATTCGGACAATCAAAAGAAGTATAGTCGACAAAAAAATCTTGCCGAAATGGAGAACACGAAAAATGTGCACTGCCAATGCCGGGCAAAATAACCGGCGAGCGGGCACCAGACCCGGGGTCGACACTCACAAGCACTGAGGCGGCGTTTTTTTTGTATTCAACCAGAATTGCGTCGCTGGTAAAACCCCAGTTTTCGACAACTGATCCCTTATCTTCAGGCACAAGCGTCTGCCATGAAGCCTGACCGGGGCTCGATAAAGGCGCCGAAAAAATCTGGCTGTCAGGAGCACCTTCGTTAGTAAGAATATAAAGGCGATTATGCAAAACTCGGGCGCAGCTGCGACTGTCGCAGCCAACAATGATATCGTGCCTGACAAGATTGCCAGTTCTGAGCCAGTCGGCAAAATTGATCAACCAGAGATCATTTGAACGAGTGCTGGTATAATAAGAGAGAATCATCCATCGGCCGTCTTCCGAAAGCCAGGCTGACGGGCCCCAGGTTGTGGCAAGCGGGCCTTCGCGGTATTGAGCAAAAATCAGACGGTCGGTGGCAACATCATCACCGAGCATATGCAGCCGGACTTCACGAGAATAAGGGTTATAAGGGTCTGCCAGTTTTGAATAGATAAAGCCATGACTGCCCGGAAGCCAGAAAACACCGCCGACTTTATTGCATATATGATCTGAAAGATGTGTCAGATCGTCAGTTCGCAAGATCTTCAGCTCATGGTTTTCGTCGCCCCCGGTGCTGCTGCCGTATGCCAGAAGGCGGCCGTCAGACGAAGGCTCATACCACCCGATACTGGTAAGACCGTCTTTATCAGAACTATTCGGGTCAAGAATCTGCTTTTCGCGATCATCAAAAGCTTCTCGCATAAATATCTGGGGCTGATTCAGGTTTCCGGGACGCATTGAGAAAAAAAGGCGTTGACCGGCAAAACATGGCAGCCAGCAAGAATCTCTCTCCAAAAACGGTCTTAGTCGGGCTTTTAAAGCAGCCCGGCCCGGTAGAGCGTCCAGAACAGACCTGGTCAGGGCATTCTGTTCATCTGTCCATGAGTCAATTTCCGGGGTGCTGTTGCCATGATCATCGCCTTCAAGCCATCTAAAATCATCTTGAATAATGGTTCCATGATAATTATCTTCTACCCGGGCGATACGGCTCAGCGGCAACCTTTTGCAGTCAGAGTTCATACTTTATTCCTTTCGCTTAAGCAACATGCATGTCCGCAGCAAAAAACCCGGCGCGAACGGTAATAGATTTTTCATAAAATATTTTTGAAGTTTGCATCAACAAAACACATTTAAGCAAGTCCGGCATATAGAATCTGGGCGATCGCACTAAAATAGCACGGGTTTGCAATCAAACAAAATACCGCTACCCTCTATTCACGAGCACAGGCTTCGTGGGAATCCATGAATTTAGTGCGTTTGCCTTGCATATAGAGCACCTTACGCCTCAACATGGCATGTATTTTTTTTTCATGCTCTTCAGCTGGTAGATTTTCTGTTAACAGTGTGCTATAAAATCTGAGCCGTTTTGGTTGGTGGCGCGTGTAGATCTGCAATGCTTTGTCATTGTTTGTGCGAACTACATGTTCTGTTTTTCTAAAACAGGCATCAATGGCTTACAGGGAAGCGGGTGCGAATCCCGCGCGAGTCCGTCGCCGTGTTTGGGGACAAATGCCCACCGGGGTCACTGTCGAAAGATGGGAAGACCGGGCAGGAGAATGATCCATCAGTCGGAATACCTCGAAGAAGCCCATCGGGCGTTTTTGCCCGGTGAATTTTATACGAGGTGGCGATGACCCATGCTCAAAAAGCTTTTTCTTGCACATTTTTTTTGCGTTTCTGCTTCTCTTGCTCTGGCAGCGGCCAGCAACACTGATCAGCCTCAACCAGCAAGATTTGATCTTGGCACGATAACAGTCGAGGCACCATATTGGAATCACCCGGAAGACATCACAGGAAAACCTGACGGAGAAACCTTCTTCGAGACTCTGCCGGCAACCGGCAAAACAACGCTTAGCGAATCCCTCGACGGATTGATGGGAATAAACCTGCGTGTAAGCGGTGGCAGCGGTCACATTGCCGGCTTAAGTTCAGGTGGGTTGTCGGGCAACAAAATTCTTGTAATCAAAGACGGGCTACCCGTAAACGACCCATTCACCGGAAGCCCTGATATTGGCGACTTTTCAACAGTTCAGTTCGAAAAAGCCGAAATCTGGCAGGGAAACCGCGCAACATTGTGGGGCAGCAACAGCATCGGCGGCACTCTTCGCCTTACCACGCGGTTTCCCGATTATGGGCGTCTGCGCCTCTGGACCGATGGGCTTGGCGGCAACGGAAAATCTATGGAAACCCGCATTTACCCGGGCAATGTAAAGCTTGGCATCAGACTGACCCAATTCAACACGCCTGGTTTTTCAGCTGCTGCGGCTGAGAATGGAAACACCGAGCGCGACGCATTTGAACTCCAGAATGGGCTATTGAGTTTAGAAGGTGATCTCAATGCTCGTCTACGACTTCAAATGAGCGCTGAAAGCAACAAAAGCCTGACCGAACTCGACGGTTTTGATTTTGTTTCGGGGTTACCGGCCGACAATCTTGACTTCAGACAAAAAAAGCTCGGCAACCAGTTCAATTTTGGCCTGGTAAACCATTACAATAACGGCGAACTACGCCTGACACATGCTTTTAACCACACCAGTCTGACCGGAATCGACGAAAGCAATCCTTTCAACGAATACGGCCTCGAAACCAGCAGGCAAAAACAGGCAATAAACCGCAGCTTCAACACAGACGACGGCTCTTTTCTCGCTGAAATCTCTCGAACAGAGATACGAGCACAAAACCACGGGCTTTTTGTTAATCGCGAAACAGATACGGTCGCCTGCCTCGCCGGAGAATACAATCTCAATCACAATCTTAAAGTTCAGGGCACCGCCAGACACGACAACCCGCAAAATCATGAAGGCGTAACCACGGGAAATTTTTCGCTGACCAAAAATCTCAAAAATTTTGAATTATCAACCGCATGGGGGCAGGCATTTCGCATGCCTGCACTTAACGAACGCTATTATCCTGCCTACGGCGACCCAAAGCTTGAGGCCGAACACTCAACCTCTTTTGGAGTTACAGCCACACACAAAATTGCCAATTTTGCAAAAATCACCGTTGGGGCCACTCGATTCATGGTGCGCGATCTTATCGGAACCACCGCCACAACAGACCCGGCATACGCATGGGGTATAAAAGCCGCCAATCTCAATCGAGCCCAGCTGCTGTCACATTATTTCAGGCTGAGCGAATGCAAA
>SABV01000633.1 GCA_009928855.1 Erysipelotrichia bacterium
CCGCCAGCAGCGTAAGCGAAATCAGCGTTTCAACCAGCGTAAAGCCAGATTTTTTAGTTTGTTTCTTTGTCTGCATCATTTTTAACAGTTTCTTTTTTGACTTCAGGGTGCTTATAAAGCAGAGTTTCAAGGGTTATGCGATCTTCTTCCCAGCCCTGGCGCCACGAAACAATAAGCTTGTAATCAAGCAGACCAATACCGGCTGAAAAAGACGTGCTTGCTGTCTGCAATGTTTCGCTCCATGAGAATCCGGGAAAATCAGCGCCAAAAATACCCGAACGATGGCCCTTAAAAGGTGGTTCAAGACGGGTTTGAGCCATGCGTTTCCAGGAAAGACTGCGAGCGACCGAAGCATTGCGAGCTCTCACCAGGCGCCGGGTGAGGTAGTTTGTTCCCTGCGCAAGGGCCCCGGTAACCAGAGTCAAAATTACCAGAGCTATCAGAATTTCTACCAGAGTTACCCCGCGTTGTTTGCTGCTGCTCATAATTGTTTATTTTGAATCAGAAGAAAACTGCGCTGATTCTTTAATGAGAGAGGCGTCGTAAGCTCTGATTCTCATTATAAATGTTTCTTTTGTCTCAATATCGCTGATGCGAATGACCGGGGTTTCGCAAAAACCCTCAGGAAGGCTATGCCAGCCTTTTGCCGGCCATTCAACACTGCATTCTGCGGGTATCTGCACAGGCCTCAGCAAAACACTATCTGCTTCGTTGAATGCGAAATTTTCTTCACAGAGTACGACGAGCTGTTTGTTATCGCGCATTTCGACTGCATATCGTTTGCCAGAAAAAACCGCCTGTTCAAATGTTTCGCGGCAAAGCATCGAAATATCATGGTTCAGCTGTTCGAGGCGGTTACGCTGAATAAACGCAGCTGCAGACGGCAGAATGATCCCGGCCATCATTGAGAGCAACCCCATTACCAGCAGCAATTCAATCAGCGTAAAACCGCCGACTCCGCGATCTTTGGCGGCAATATCGTTATTTGCGACCAATGTTATAATTTTCTATGTCGGCGAATTCACCTTCGCCGCCCTGCATGCCATCTTTTCCGTAGCTGACCAGATCGAACTCAGGCAATTTAACGCCGGGTGAAAGATAAACAAAATCGTGGCCCCATGGATCTTTTGGCAAAATACCCTTTTCAAGATATGGCCCCTTCCATTTCGCCGGCTGAGGATCTGATGAAGGGCGCTCTACCAGAGCCTTAAGTGTTTGCTCTGTTGTAGGGTAAAAGCCATTGTCGGCATAATAAAGCGCAAGAGCATTTTCGAGACTGCGTATCTGCACCTCGGCAGTTTGTCTGCGGGCATCTTCGGTTCGACCCATCATACGTGGCAGAACAAGGCCGGCAAGCAGGCTGAGAATAACCAATACCACAAGCAGTTCGATAAGCGTAAAACCGCGTCTGTTTATTTTCATTGCGG
>SABV01000180.1 GCA_009928855.1 Erysipelotrichia bacterium
CGCCAATAGAAAGCCAGATCAGCCAGTTTATGGAAAAACAAGCTGATCTGGCCGCTCTTGAACTTACCGGTTTGAGTGACGCCTACATTGCAGCTCAGGTAAGGCTATCGCGCGACAACCGCTCAGAGCTTCTGCCGGCTCCTTTCAGAGTTTTCTGGCTCTACAGCCATCCGCCGGCATTGCAGAGAATAAAGATGGCAAAAGCATCCGGCACCGGGGTGCAGCTTAAATAACGCTTTCCTGGCCATTGAGAGAGAGTATAAGGTTTTCGATGGCAAATTCTTTTTTGAAGCGGTTTGAAAAATCTACTATCTTGACGACCTGCTCGTTGAGTTGCCATTTTGACGTATAGCCGGTAACAGTCTGGCACAGGCGATCATGACGCGTTACGGGGCCTTTTATTTCAAGATTTTTCAGCGTTTGTGAAAATTCTTTGGCACCACTTTCAAGCCATCGACGTGCAAGCTCTGCTTTGCCCGGCTCTTCATCAAATGTCGGCAGGAATAGGCCAATGTTCTGGTCGAACAGGGCGTGCGTGGCCTGCTTTTTACATATTATGCTCATCGGATGTTCAGGCTTGTTTTGTGTCAAAAGCTGCTGCTCAGGGTCTCTCTTGCCATGTAACTCTTTGCAGAACGGAATCTCAAAACTGATTCTTTCCCGGTCCCGTTCAGTGATGAGGCTTTCCTGGGTCGGGTCATCTGTTAAATGGTTGACGCCAAAAATTATTTTCTCCGGCTGAACTTTCCAGCCACGGCGGGTTTCGTCGAAATGATCCATCAAACCTGCGACCGATACGTTTTTGCTCGAAATAAGATAGACGATTTTATCGCAGTTCTGTACAATTTCCTTGGTTACTTTGGTAAACATCGAGCTTGAGTCTACCACTACATATTCAAAGTTCTCCATGACAGTCTGCATCAACGAAAAGGTATGAAATTCTCTCAAACGAACATCGGTAAGGCCGTTTTCCTGGGGCAAAATGGTCAGCAGTCCACAGGGGGCTTTTACGACATACTTTTTTATGTCATTGATTTTTTCGCGATCGATCAATTCATCAATGATTTTTGAGCGTTCTTCGACTCCCAGGCTTCTGGCAACGCGTTCGTCACGCAAATTCGGGTCGTAAAGCAGTACATCTGCCCCAAGTTCTTTTTGCATGGCCATAGCCAGGTTGCGGGCAAACAGACTTTTGCCCGAAGATGTGTCTGGGCCAAGAACTGCATATACATTATGCATTTTGGTCTGGGCTGAACCTATATTGGTTTTGGAAAGGCGGGTGCAAAGAGTCTTTATGATGCTTAAAGAGACTCCCGGGCTTGTTTTAAGGAGGTTGTGAAAACTGTCTTTTTTCAGTCTTATAACTTCCGTTTCGGCCAGAGCAATTGCCGAAGCTGTGCGTGGTTCTTCGGTAAGCAGAGCCATTTCACCGAAATATTCGCCGAGCTTGAGATGGGTCAGAACTTTTTTGCCGCCTTTGCCGTCATCACAAAAAATCTGCACAATGCCTGATTTTATGATGAACATTGAATCGGCTTTCTGCCCTTCTTTACAGATTACGGCATCTCTGACGTATTCAACGGTATCGGCCTGCTGGCTTACATTGCGCAGTTCTTCTTCTGAAAGGTCTGCAAAAAGTGAAACAGCTTTAAGAAAATCGGTTTGAACCATGGTGACTCCTCTTCATTTCTATATAATGTATCCTACAAACAGCGAATTCACATGTCAATACAGAAAAAGATCAATTTGCAGCTGACTAATTTTGCTGAAACAGATTCATGGTTCTGAATTGCAGAGATTCTGCTATGTGAGGAGTTGTAACCGTTTCTGAGTGAGCCAGATCGGCTATAGTGCGGGCAATTCTTATTATTTTATCGTAGCCACGGGCCGAAAGTGCAAATTTTCTTGCCGCATTCAGCAAGAGATCCTGTGAATCTCTGTTGAGGTTGCATATCTCCGCAAGCGATTTTGCTGGAAGATGAGCGTTTAATATGTCGCCGTGAGCCGCGTTTCGCTGCTTCTGAACCAGTCTTGCGGCTATAACTCTTTCTCTGACAACAAAAGATGATTCGCCATCAGGTTTTTCGGCCAGTTCTTCGGGTTTCAATCTCGGTACCTGTATTTGCAGATCTATACGGTCGAGTAACGGGCCCGAAAGTTTCTGGCGATATTTGGCCAGCTGAGAGCTTGTGCAGATGCATTCATGTGACGGATCAGTTGAAAAACCGCATGGACAAGGGTTCATTGCCGCGGCAAACAAGAATCTTGCGGGGAACTGGCAGGTCTGTGCTGCTCTGGATATCGATACGGTTCCTGAGGTCAGGGGCTCTCGCAAAACTTCAAGAACAGATTTTTTGAATTCAGTGAGTTCGTCAAGAAACAGGACTCCGTGGTGAGCAAGTGAAACTTCGCCCGGAGCAGGTACGCGACCTCCGCCGATAAGAGCTACATCTGAGACGGTATGGTGAGGGTCTCGGAATGGCCTTCGTCTTATCAGGCCGGCGCCGGCAGGCAACAAGCCTTTTATGCTGTATATTCTTGTAACGTCAAGTGCCTCGACAAAATCAAGGGGCGGCAGAATCGAAGGCAATGCACGTGCCAGAAGAGTTTTGCCCGAGCCGGGCGGCCCCGCCATCAGCAGATTGTGACCCCCGGCCGCCGCTATTTCGAGGGCTCTTCTTGCCATTGTCTGACCCTTTATTGTCGCCATATCTATTGTCGCAAAATGGTCGTCTTCTGGCTCTGCGTGAGATGATTCCGGGCGCTCCGGTTTTATTGAGGTTTTGCCTGAGAATGCTTCTATGAGTTCGCTCAGCGAGTTAAATGCTACCACCTCTAGATCTGGCACCACAAGTGCTTCGCGGGCGTTTTCGAAAGGCAGAACTATGCCTTTGTAGCCATATTGCATTGCCATCAGCGCGATGGGAAGTATGGCTCGGGTGTGCCGCAGCTCGCCATTCAGGCTCAATTCGCCCGCAAAAAGATATTTTTGCGCAACGTCGGTGGCGATGAGCTGTTGAGAGGTCAGAATTGAAACCGCAATTGGCAGGTCTAGCCCGGAACCTTCTTTGCGAAGATCTGCCGGCGCCAGGTTGACTGTTATTCTGCCGGCTGGTAACGAGCAGCCAGAATTTTTCATGGCTGTTCGTATTCTTTGACGCGACTCAGAAACAGAAGTGTCAGGCAGGCCGACAAGGTCGAACCCGGGTATGCCGCCAGATATATCCGTTTCTACGAATATAGGTATGGCCTCAAAGCCCGAAATAGTCGCTGCGGCTATCTTAGAAAACATTATGTCACATTTTTCCGGCGGCCAATGCGAGTTTGATCGAATTCATGCGCGTCTGCTTGTCATCAGACCGTGAGAGCATTATAACGGGGCAACGGGCACCGATAATAAGCCCGCCTGCCTGTACATTGCCGAAATAGAGAAGTGTTTTGCCAAGAATATTGCCCGTGTCAATATCTGGCGCCACCAGAATGTCTGCTTTGCCGACAACTTCGTTAAAAAGACCTTTGTGATGAGCCGACTCAAGAGAAATGGCATTGTCAAGAGCCAGAGGACCGTCAACAATGCAGTCTTTCCCAAACTGACCTCGTTCGCCCATTTTGGCAAGTATTGCGGCATCAACGGTGCTCTGAATTTTGGTATTCACTTTTTCAACTGCCGAAAGAACCGCAACTCTTGCTACATCACAGCCAAGTTTTTTGGCCAATATTCTGGCGTTGTTGATAATTTCGATTTTTTCTTCAAGAGTGGGGTGGGGGAGCATGCCGCCGTCAGTCAAAAACCGCAGGCTGTTTTCCCATTCAAAAATCAAAACGTGCGAGAGTACGTCTGATTTTTTTATTCCTGTTTCTGAATTAAGAACGGCTTTTAATAATATCGGGGTAGAAATATTACCTTTCATCAAAGCACTGGCTTTATTTTCTCTTATCAGCTCGACTGACTTAAAAGCAGCTTCTTCTGGAGTATTCGCGTGAATGATCTGTGGCTTAAAACCCGGTGCGGTCTGATCTATATAAGTCTTGATGATATCCTGGTTGCCAACAAAAATGCAGTTGACGAAACCGAGATTAGAGGCTTCGTATGCTGCAAGAACGGTGTCGGTTTCTTCGGGCATGCACACGGCGAGTGAGATTTTCTGGGTGCCGAGAAGCTTGTCTAAATCAGCAAAGTTCATCGATAACTCCTTTTTGTTTATGTCTGGCTTAATATTCTTTAACGAGTTTGGGATTGCTTAAGGCCTTACATGCATGAGTAGCAAGAGCTTTAAGCTCGTTCTGACCAGGTTTTATCTTAACCGGAGCAATGAACGAAACCCTTTCGGTTATCCAGTTTACCACATACTTGTTGTTGGCAACGCCGCCCGTTAATATGATTGCATCTACCTTGCCCTTGAGTACGGTTGCCATGGCACCGATTTCTTTGGCAATCTGATAGGCCATCGCTTCAAGAACCAGTTGAGCTTTTGTGTCTCCGGCTTCAATGCGTTTTGAAATTTCGCGACAGTCGGCAGTGCCAAGGTGTGCAAATAGTCCTCCGCGCCCAAGAAGCATTTTTTTAAGCTCGTTGTATTGATATTTGCCACTGAAACACATTTTAAGCAACCCTTGTAAAGGAACAGTTCCACACCGCTCGGGAGACATCGGGCCGGCGTCGTTGGCGTTGTTTACATCAATCAGACGACCCTTGCTGTATGGCGCGATCGAGAACCCGCCGCCAAGATGAGCCACGATGTAGTTTACATCTTCTATTTTTCTGCCTTCTTCTCTGGCAACTTCTGCAGCGACAGCTTTTATATTTAATGCATGAACCAGAGAAATGCGCGGCAATTCAGGACAACCGCTTATTCTCGCCACTTCATCGAATTCGTCGGTAGAAATAGGATCGGCTATATAGGCCGAAATTCCGGCTTCTTCTGCAATTTTGCACGCAATCAGCCCGCCAAGAACCGAAACGTGGTCGACCAGTTTACCTGACTGAAGGTCTTTTATCAGCGCTTCGCCAACATGGTAAACCCCACCTTCAAGTGGCTTGAGAGGGCCCCCGCGGCCAATTACTGCTTTCAGGTCGGTGCGTTTGCAGCCCCAGTTACGCAGTGTGTCTTCTATGGCATTAAACCTGTAATCAAGTTGTGCAAGGGCACTGTGAAAAGAGGTGAGATCTTCGTAGGCATGAGAAATATCCTCTTCTTTCCATTCTTCTTCGCCACGAAACAGGGCAATTTTGGTTGACGTTGATCCCGGGTTGATTACCAGAATAAGGGGCTGTTCAATCATTTCATTTCCTCGATTTTTATTATTTGTTGCCAGGGAAGATGCCCCGCTGCAATGCGGTCGGCAGGGCAGAATTCACCCAGAGGTAATTCGGTTGGTGAGAACCAGCCAACTTCAGGGTTAGAGATAGTCTTTTGCAGGCATTGATCGGGGTTGTCGGTAAGTCGGCATTTAACAAAATGCAGTCTGACAGTTTTATCTGGGTATGCGTGCTCAAGAACCAGCAGGGTGTTTTCAGCAATAATGCTTATGTCAAGTTCTTCGACCAGCTCTCTGTGAGCGGCGTGGCTGGCTGATTCGTTCTTTTCAAGCTTGCCGCCAGGAAATTCCCACAGGCTGTCGAGATAACCGCCACGTCGGCGTGCCAGCAGAACTTTGTTCTGATGTATCAATACTGCCGCTGCAACTTCTATTGGTGTGTCTGTCTGCATGACTGAGCCCTCAGTAAACCTTGAGCAGAAGACCCTTGAGATACTGGCCTTCGGGGTGAGCAAGAGAGACTGGGTGATCAGGAGCGTGGAACGATTCGTGGATTATGGCCGCGCGGCGCCCTGCTGCGGCGATTGCTTCTCTGACGGCGTCAAGAAATTCACCGCGACCAACCTGGCTTGTGCAAGATGCGGTAAAAAGCATACCACCGGGTTTTACGGCTTTTACACCGTCCTGATTGAGTCTTTTGTATGCTCTTATGGCTTTTTCTGAGTCTTTGCGACTTTTGGCCATTGAGGGCGGATCAAGCACGACTATGTCAAAGCTGCCCTGAGGACAGATTTTTAAATAGTCATACATATCGGAACAAACCATTTTGTGGGCATTTCCGGCAAAGCCGTTCAGTTTAAGAATCTGTTCTGCTTCTACAAGAGCCGGTTTGGCTATATCTACGGTTACTGAGCTTGTTGCACCGCCAGCAATCGCTGCCACGGTAAAAGCTCCCGTATAACCGCAGACATTCAAAAGCGATTTCCCTTTTGCCAGAGATCTTATCAGATTGCGATTATCGCGTTGGTCGAGAAAAAAGCCTGTTTTTTGCCCATTGACGAGGTCGGTTACAAATTTGAGGCCATATTCTCGGAATTCTAGTTTTTCGGGCATATTTGAGCCAAAAACCAGTTCTGCTGACCCTGTTTTGGCAAGCCTTATCTGATTGCGGCGCCAGATCCATTTGATGCCGGCCATCGATTCTTTTATTGTATTTACAATCGTTTTTATGAAGGGTTCAAGGCCAAATGAATAAATCTGCAGAGAGACTGCACCGGCGTAACGATCGGCAATAAGACCCGGAATTCCGTCTCCCTCACCGTTTATTAGTCTGAAGGCATTTGTGTCGTTGTCTCTGAAAAAATCGAGGCGATGGGCGATGGCTTGTTTTATCAATCTGGCGATGCCATTCTCAAAGCTTTCGTCACGGCCGATTGGCAGCAGTCTTACCAGAATTTTTGAGTCGATATCGGCATAGCCAACCCCAAGAAAGTGGTCTTTATGTGAGTATATTTCGATGCGGTCGCCAGTTGCGAGATTGCCCGGAAGTTCGCGAAAAGCCTCGCTGTATGCCCAGGGGTGACCTTTAAGCAGTGAAAATTCTTTGTTTTTTTTGAGAATCAGCTTGAAATTTTTCATATTATTCTTTCGTGCTCAACGTGTTGCAATATTCTAAGCAAAAAGCGCAGAATTATCAATTTTTCTGAAATTATCAAAATGCCTGCACGCAGCTCATAAAAAAGGACTGCTGTGGCAGCAGCCCCTGTTTTGTTTTATCTCGGTTTCGGGATATTTTTAATCAGCCCCGGCAAGTTGATTCGCACCGGTGTCAGTGGTTTTGTTTTAATTCTGCCCTCAATAGATGGCGACAACGTCTGCTGCTGTTTTACGTATTGAATAAAAGCGTCAGCAGTAAGAATTCCTGAATTTTCACTGCTGATTGCCTCTGCAAAGCCGGTTAATTCATTGTCTGCAGTTGCCAGAAAATCGCTGGTGGTTACTGTGTAAACCTTTTCGTCTTCAAGAGGCTGACCATGAAATTTAATCAGTGGTTGTTTATGGTTGTAGTCTACTTCTAAACCCCTGGAAACCTGCATAAAACCGCCAAATCCGCCGGCCTGGCCAAGATGCTCCGATACTGAGGCGAAGATCTTTTTAATTGACGCGCCGGTTAGTTTGAGTCGCACCAGGTAGTTGTCGAATGGTAGAACATTGAGACAGTCGCCTATGGTTACAGGGCCTGTAGCAATAGAGCTTCTGACCCC
>SABV01000634.1 GCA_009928855.1 Erysipelotrichia bacterium
ATTGAAATACCAGTCAGGCTTGCGATTTCACGCAAGGTTTTTTTCCCGTCTACTCTCAAGCGACGGGCCATGTCTCTGTCTTTGTCTGTCTTTTGCGGTGCCAAGCCGTGTGCTCCATGTAAACGCTTTTTGAACAAAAATGAACAGCCTTTACATAAGGGGTTTGCGGTTGCAATCGGCGCTGGCCGCCTAAAAGCAAAATCCCCGGATTTCTCCGGGGATGCTTTGTTTACTTGGTAATTCTGTCCAGGATCTTTACCAGCCAGTCTGGCGGCTACTCAGTCCTGGACGGTTCTTAATGGTTTTTCTTCTTTCTCTGTTCTTTTTCGTCACTCTTTCCCGTCTATTTTTTTCCGCCAGAGCGTCTATCATCACATTTTTGCGATCTAGGTCAGCCATAGCCTCGGACAGTTCTGCTTCCAGCTTTTTGATTCTGTGTTGCGGCCCAAGAATCAATTCCTCGGCAGTAGAAACTGACATCAGAATCATACCTATCTCTTTGCCAAGATAACCCTCTGGTGCGCGGTATCTTTCGGTGTCTATAAAACGGTGTGCGTCCAAGCCATTCAGTGTTTCCGCCAAGGACGAGACAAGCCGGGCTTTCAGCTCATCAATAAAAACCTGATCCCAGTCGATTTTGCTCTGCATGACTTGTAACTGCGCGGCATGCACACCATGAAAACCTAATATCCCAGGATGAGCAGAACGAATTATCTCGATTCTGCGCCGCAATTCTGTTTTGTTTTTCATCGCTCTTCCCTCCACTCTGTTACATACGACACACCTTCTATTTTTGAGTCTTCGCGAAGAACTATGGCTCTGCCATTGCGACGGGCAACCCATCCGAAGGGGGTCTTATACGCCAAAGATGTAGTAATTTCCCCGTCAAAGTCTTTCAAATAGACGAATTTTTGCCCAGTTAAAACTGCCCACAGTCGCCACAAACAGTTCATCACTTCGCTCCTTCCAGCCACTTGTCGGCTGCTTTTAACGCTAATTCCTTTGTGGTGGTTTGATAATAAGCAAACACTGCAAAGTGCTTCCTGACAAATGTTTTGCAAATTACCTGAAAAAATTCTTGCGCAAATTCAGATTCTTCGACTATTGCCAGCCGACTTATCCGACTTGTGACGCTGACCAGCTTCATCACTCGCCCCTTTCTGCGCCTGCGCTTCTTCCTCTGCCTGCGCTTGTGCTTCTTCCTCTGCCTGCGCTTGTGCTTGTGCCTCCGCTGCGTATTGCGCCATATCAATTTGATATTGTTCAAACGCTTCGTCTGCTATTTTGCAAGCCTCATATTCCGAAAAGCCCAGATTTATCGCCCTGTGGTATGCCTCAAGTGTCATAATCACTCGCCCCTTTCTGCCGACTCAAGTGCTTCACATATCATTTTGTATGTGACAGAACCTTCCAGCTCCATTTC
>SABV01000635.1 GCA_009928855.1 Erysipelotrichia bacterium
TTTTGCCTACTATTTTTATTCGGTGATGATGCAGGCTGATCCTGGCAGCGCAAAATCACAAGAGATTGCCGGTTACGTTAAAGAGGGAGCGATGTCTTACCTCTGGTCTCAATACAAGGTTGTAGGCGTGTTTTTCATAGCAGCCTTCGCCTTTTTTGCTTTTCTGGCCTTTGTGCTAAAAGTTCAAAGTCCATGGACTCCTCTGGCGTTTTTGACCGGCGGCTTTTTCTCTGGCCTTTCAGGTTATCTTGGCATGCAGACAGCCACCAACGCCAGCAACCGAACCGCAGCAGCGGCAGCCAAATCTCTGAACCAGGGATTGCAGGTCGCTTTCCGCAGCGGCGCGGTTATGGGTTTTGTCGTTGTCGGCCTTGGGCTGCTCGACATCTCAATCTGGTGGAAAGTTCTCAACTATGTCATGGCACTTAAAGACACAGCCTTCAAAGACAGCATCTTCGCGGTTCATGATTACATGGAAATTACCACGATCATGCTCACTTTCGGCATGGGCGCCAGTTCTCAGGCATTGTTTGCACGCGTCGGCGGCGGTATCTTTACCAAGGCAGCAGACGTAGGCGCCGACCTGGTAGGCAAAACTGAAGCCGGCATTCCAGAAGACGATCCGCGCAACCCTGCAGTTATAGCTGACAACGTTGGCGACAACGTTGGCGACGTAGCAGGCATGGGCGCTGACCTTTATGAATCATACTGTGGTTCGATTCTGGCAACAGCCGCTCTTGGTGCGGCAGCGTTCAGCACTCCCGAACTGCTGCCATTCCAGATCAACTCGATTCTTTTGCCGATGGCCATAGCGGGCGCAGGCATAATTTTCTCGCTGGTCGGTATCTATTTTGTCAGCACCAATGAAGATGCTTCACAAAAGGAACTTATGGGCGCTCTTGGGCGCGGCATCAATATTTCTTCTCTGTTAACAGCGGTAGGCAGTGCATTTTTGACCTGGAAACTTCTGCCGGACCACGTTTATATTCTTGGCTCAATCATTACAGGTCTCATGGCCGGAATAATTATTGGCTGGGCAACTGAATATTACACCTCCTCTGATTATGAACCCACCCAGGAAGTCGCCGCTCAGGCTACCACCGGCCCGGCTACGGTTATTATTGAAGGTCTTGCCACCGGCATGCTTTCGACCGGAATCCCGGTTCTGACGGTTGCTTTCGGTATCATCCTGTCATACGGTTTTGCCCATGGCTTTACTAACCCATCCATGGGTCTTTATGGTATCGGTATCGCCGCTGTTGGCATGCTTTCGACCCTCGGTATAACCCTGGCAACAGATGCTTATGGCCCGATCGCCGACAACGCCGGCGGCAATGCCGAAATGTCTGAAATGGGCCCCGAAGTAAGAAAACGCACAGACGCTCTTGACTCACTGGGTAACACAACCGCGGCCACAGGC
>SABV01000636.1 GCA_009928855.1 Erysipelotrichia bacterium
TGTTCAGATACAGAAGACGGCACCTTGACCGCAAACAGTTATTTTCGCTGGCAGTTTCCCGACCCAACCGGTGTTAGAACAGCAAGAACTCTGTCTGTAAATGATATTCCTGCCGGAACCCAGACAGTTAAGCTGAATGTTTACGACACTATGGGCGCAGTTTCAGCAACAGCATCAAAAGAAATTTATATCAACAGCAATCCGCTTATTACAGCAATAACCCCAGCCAAAGGAAGCCTTTTCAGGCTTGGCGACAAGATAACCTTCACCACAACAATCACAGACCCAGACGAAACCGTAGCCACATCAAGCATTTCGTGGTATTCAGGCGCCACACTTCTGGGTAGAGGTTATTCAATAGATGTAAGCACCTTCACAAAAGGCCTGAAAGATGTAACCATCAATGTCAGCGATTCCATGGGTGGTTCTACCTCGAGCGCCACACAGGTTATAATCAACGACAAACCGGCAATGGCTTTCGCGCTGCCGACAAATAACAGTGCCGTATTTCTTGACCAGCCACTCACATTTAAAGGTAGTGGCACAAGCGCCTTTGGCGACAGCATACTTCCGGCAACGATGTTGTGGCAGGGTTATAAAACCGGCATAGGCACTTACACAATTGCCTCAAAGAGTGCCGAATTTGAATACACCTACACAGGCAACAACAAGCTTGGCAAACACATCATAACTCTTTCGGGCGAAGACACTTATGGTGCAACCGGCTCAGCACAATTAACCCTCTATGTAAACGCGACCCCCACCGTATCAATCACTGCACCGGCATCTGGAACAAGATTTGACACCGGCGCAGCTATAACATTCTCTGCAACCAAATCTGACCCCGACACAACCGATACCCTTTCCCTCGAATGGTTCGATGGCGCCACTTCAATCGGAACCGGAGACAGCATATCTGTTTCGACTCTGGCATCAGGATCGCACAATATTATATGCGAAGTGACCGACACTCATGGCATCGCAACTACAACCTCAATCTCGGTTTTGGTAAACACACTGCCGACAGTTTCAGTTCAATTCGACACAGCACTCTATGCTTCAGCCTCAGGTCAGATACCCGTATTTCTGTCTGAAGATCCGTCTATGGAAATTCAATTTACCGCAGTCACCAATGACCAGGAAATCGGCGGAAATATCGAATCATACGATGCAAATTTGATTCGATGGTATACAGTTAAAGCAGACAACTCACTTGAACAGATTGCAACCGGCAAAACTCTCACTACAACCCTCCCCCTGGGAACCTCTAACATACTCTTGAGAGTTTACGACAGCTTCTATTCGGGTTTTGAGCAACAGGCAAGCGCTTCAGTTGCCATACCTGTCAGAGTCTGGCAGAGCATCAGTTACCCGTATGGCTCTGGTGTTTTACATGATGACTGTGTCGATATCTCAACC
>SABV01000637.1 GCA_009928855.1 Erysipelotrichia bacterium
TTTGCTATTCCCGAAACCACTGTTCACAGCGATAGAGAATTCAAGCACGTTTTTATCACTCGGTAAGGTTATAAGTTCTGCATCTCTTCCGAGCGCACCGGTAACAATAATTTTATTCACTTTTGCCCCCTTGTCTTAATGTTTCCATTCATAAGCGAGGCAAACCGAAGCTTGCCCCGCGCTTGCTTATTTACCTTTCTTTTCCAACATTTCAGCGAGCATTGAGGCGATATTTTCAAGCTGTTCGACTGTCATATCATTCAGTGTTTTACCCACGATAGCAGGTTCAATGGCTTTAACGGTTGCTACAAATACTGTTGGCTTGTCTTTCATTCCAAGTTTATCACGCAAGCCGTGAATGTTTGCAATAACGGCGGCCTTCGGGTCTGTGTCGGTAGTTTTAGTAGGCTTATCGACCGGCTTTTTTGCGTCAGACTCTTTTTTCAGCCGCGCAAGTTTCGCGTTTGCATCTTCTTTCACGCTTCCATCAACGATTTCAGCATCTTCAAGGAAGTCAGCCCATCTTGCGTCGCCGTCTTTGATCGCGGTGTAAATCTGTCGCAAATCATCAATATCAGCGGCCATAATCTGCTCAGTTGGCTTTTTCAGATAACTTGAAATATCAGAAGGCTTAACACCAAGTTTTGAGAACGCATCAAGAATCTTGTTTGTTTCGGCTTTCGGGTCGATGTTCTTTTTGCGTGTTGCACGGGCAACTTCCATCGCCTCTTCTACAATGTCTTGCGGTATCATTCTTAAACCGCAAGTTCTGATAATCTTGCTTTCCTGTGCCGCCTGCTTGACCAGTAGCTCATCTTCGGTCGCTGGCACGACATAAACCATTTGCCCATAGCTATTTAAGCGCGTTGACAACGGTTCTTGCCCTTGCTTAAGCTGCTTGCGCTCTACGGTTTTCTGCAACGTGATTTCTTTGCCGTAGCTAATGTTGTTTTCCAAATCGATAACCTGCACATGCACCTTGCGAATGTTTTCATCATCATAAATCACCGTGGCGCTTGTTTTGATGTTGCCAGCCGCCTGAATGACGGTTTCGGCGAATCTGATACTCGGCCCGCTGATTTTGCTGCCGCCCATCGGCTTTTGATACTCCGCTTTTTCGGCAAATACCGGGCGTTCACACGCTGCAAGAATCTGTGCGCGAACGTTCATCCAGTTTCGTGGTCTTTTCATTGCCATTATGTAAGCCGATTCAATTTCAGCCTTTGCCATTGCCGCGCTTGCTGTTGCGGCCAGTTCGGTGCCATTGGTAGTCTGCATCTGTCTGTTCTCTTCCATTTTTAAAACTCCTCGTTTATGATATGTTTAAAACCCCATCTTGGTATAGACACGGTTTCGATTTCGTCGCTATAACCCGGCCAGTGTTTTTTTTCAGCACATTTCAGATATTTTTGTATCAAT
>SABV01000638.1 GCA_009928855.1 Erysipelotrichia bacterium
TTCAGCTTCCTGGCATCGCTGCCAATAAGCCGACCACGCCTGTGGTGCGCCAAACTTCTGTTTGCTTTTCTTTATACCACGGCTCTTTACAGCGTATATGTTATTCTGGCTGTGCTCTGTGGCACATCTTTCACAGAGCTTTCACAACTGATTCTGGCTAGTCCGGCCATGACAATCGGCATGCCGATGCTGGTTTTATCTTTTGGCTATTTTACTACCATGCTTCCAAAGGGTTTCTCGACCATCAGTTTTCTTGTTCTCGCGCCATTGATAGCTATCATATCTCTGAACAAACTAACATTCTCGACAGTTAACTTTGAACTGGCGGCAGTTATGCTGATTGCCCTCTTTCTTACTCTTTCAGCCATCGTTTTTATGCGTGACAAGCCCATGAATTCACCCTGGCGGGGCGTCAAGGGCATTGCTCTTCTGGTCGCGGGAATGAGCATTTTCATGGTTTGCTGGTCTGCCCTGGATGCTGCAGCAGACCGTGTCTGGGCAATAGACGAACAGGCTTCAATTTCATGGCTGCCACTTGAAGGAGGTAAAACTATTCTCTGGCATGTTTCAACAAAACCTCTCTGGTGGGATGTCACAGCTCTGAAAACAAGCATTCGCCTGCAGGCAGGATGCCCACCGGTAATGGCTTTCCGTGATATGTTCGGAGAAACCGAAAACAACAGTCGACTGCTGCTGCAAAACCTCGAAACCGGCAAAACAACTCAAATCCTCAACCGCAACACAACCTTTAATACAGAAAACCCGGTCTTTAACCAGAATTTTGCTGCAATCTATCGCGGCCGATCCTCTTTAGGTTTTTTGCGGGGTGGTAACTATGCTGTCATCAATAAAAGCGGAGAACTTATAAAAGATTTTCCATCGTATCCTGACTATTACGAAGAATATTATCGTTATTTCAAACTTATCGATGAACGTCGTTTTATTTATACCGAAAAAATAATCAATGGCGACGCTATTCTGACTGAATTTACGCTCCATGAAGAAGGCGTCGGGAATCGTGTCGTGTTCACGGCCCAGGAAGACTTCATATTTAGCAACTATATTGTAATGCCTGCAACAGAAACCGGCAAACCCGCTTTTGTTGCCATAACCGGCCGTATCGAAAATGAACCCGACAAACTCATAATGATTTCGGTAGCCGACAGCAAAAAAACAGTTTTGCCGGTGAAGCTTTTTGCAAAACCGCTTGTCTGTGGCAAAGATTTTATCGTGTTTGATGAAGGCCGATGGAACAAGGCGGCACAAAAGCACGATCATAGCCTGACTATTGCATGGCTCGATGGAAAAGTAGAAGCTCTCGACTGGATTCATCAGGATTCACAGCTGGTCGGCGTTTCTGCCACCGGCAGAATTATTGCGCTGATGCCTGATATCGCTAACCTAAACCTG
>SABV01000639.1 GCA_009928855.1 Erysipelotrichia bacterium
ATGCCAGGAAGCTGAATGTGCCGCTGTTGATTTCGGAGCTGATCTGGTGATTGGCTGCGAGGTAGGTGAAAAATGGCCCTTGCAGAACAAACAGCATTACCAGGGCAACCCCCGAATCGAGCGCTTTAAAAAATGCGGCGACAAGCAGCGATACTATTGCCACCGCCAGGATAATGATGAAATACATTCTCTGTTCGAGGTAGTCTTTTAAGAGTATCGATTTCATAGCCTGCTCCTTAAATTCGTTCTCTTTGATCGCCACACTCTCGACAGTCCGCACAATTTCGGTGCACTCGATTTGTGTTTCACTGTTTTAGTGTCATGCTCTACTAATACACTAACAAATTTTGCCAGACATGTCAAGAATTTGATTTGGTCAGACGGATAATGGCTTGATCAAGGTTTGGTTAGTGTTCGGCACCAGTGATTTCAAGGCTTGATTCAGCGGTTCAAAAAGTTTGCGTTTTTCGGTCTTTTTTTATTAAGTTCTGCGTTTCTCAATAATTCAGCAGTCAGAGCTACAAATCATCGGCAGGGCTTTTAATTTTGACTCTCGGGTGATTAAGAACGTGTGTGTAAATCATGGTGGTAGATACGTCTGTGTGTCCAGGCAGTTCCTGAATGGTTCTTATGTCATAACCGGCCTCTAGAAGGTGAGTTGCAAAGTGTCAAGGCCCTGTAGAGAGCAATGCGGATTTAATCGAAGAACTATTTACCAGACACAATCTTGCGGCAAAGACTGAGCTAATAAAAAGTTATGTTGTTCCATTCTGTACGACTCCGGACAATTTTACCGCAAAACCCTTAAACAGTAAGGTTATTCTTGGTAAAGTCCCTTAACGCCGTTCATTATAAAAAATTAAGAATGTGATTATCGGGCCAACAATGAAGGCGGCCATTAGCGCCGCTGTCAAAACGGCATGTAGTTCATTGTGTGAAATTCTGTTAACACGAAAAACAAAGGAGAACCGGCTCTTTTCGAAGTGGTCGCCGATATTAGCTGAGTCCCATACCGCCTTGGGAACCCGAACGCCTTTCGAACCAGCTAGAACATGAAATGTATTTGGCTTGCTCTTGCCCGATGGATTTTCCTTTTGGAACTTCTTGGTGATCGTTCCGGTACCACTCTCAAATAGAAAATCATAAGCAGCAAGGGAGAACATAAAACAAAAAACGCCACCGCTTATCAAAAGTAGCCGCAACAGAAAGTTATTCATATTCATGGTCTTATCAATTCCTTCGGGTAAACTATAGCATAAAAATTGTATTTCAGAAGTAGATGTATTTTTTTTATAAGGAAACCAGGAATGCAGGATTATTTCGGCGAGAATACTGAATTTTTTATACCAAAACGACCGGATTAAAAAAGCCCGGCACCGGTAAAATCATAAACGCCCACCGTCAATGAA